>CAJWQG010000010.1 GCA_913045175.1 uncultured Gammaproteobacteria bacterium
TACTCATCTTGATCTTTAAATAGTTTTTTAAATGGAGCATTTGAATTTAATGCACAGGTCGCGGACGTCTTCGAGAACATGATCGAACGATCAGTTCCCGGTTATCCACTTATATTAGACATCATTGGAATCTCCACCGAACACTTTGCGCAACCCAACACCCATTGTTATGACCTGGGCTGTTCATTGGGTGCATCGACGCTACAAATTCGTCAACACCTCCCAGATAGTTGTCAGTTAATCGGCATCGACAATTCTTTGGATATGGTCGAACGATGTAAGGCCAACGTCGCGCGTGATAACAGTCCGGCAGCGATTGAAATTCGTCATGAAGACGTTCGCACCACCAGGATAGAGAACGCATCTGTTGTAGTAATGAATTTTACGCTGCAGTTTATTCCCGAGGCAGACAGGGAAAGGGTACTTAAAAACATTTCAGATGGCCTCGTCGAAGGTGGCGTATTTCTACTTTGCGAGAAAGTTAAGTTTGATGACAACGACCAACAGACACTATTCGAAAATTTACATCTCTCTTTCAAACGACTCATGGGTTATAGCGATCTGGAAATCGCGCAAAAAAGGGCTGCGCTCGAAAACGTGCTCATTCCCAATACAATCGATGAACTGAAAGAGCGTGCCATCCGGGCAGGGTTTAGCCGTACAGAGTTAGTCGTTCAATGTCTAAATTTCGTGGCGATTCTGGCGATTAAATGACTAAAGCGGACAAATATCTAACGCCGGAAGCTCACGAAGACCTACAGCAAAAAATTCTTGAGGGTGAGGCTACCCTGGTTATTCCCCCTGGCGTCGCACGACATTTTTTCGCGCGAGTTTCCAATTCATCGGTTGAAGGAACCACCGGCTTCAAAGTAACGGCAGAAAAAGTATTGATCTGGAGCGGGCTCATCGTCGCCCCAACTCTTCTGCTCACCTGTTTTGCCTATGTGGCTCAGGAGTTTGGCTGGTTCGCTGCATTGGCTATACCACTGATCGGTGTGTTCTGGACTATCTTCGCCGGTTATACAAACGAACACGGCAAATGGCAGCCAATGTCCGTGCTGTTCGTCCTTTCCGTACTGAACCTTTGGATAATGGAACAAGCCTACGCTGTGCCACTAGTCCTATTCACAGTCTCGCTCTGGGTACATCGCCTGACGTACATTTTTTCGCAGGCATTCCTCATAGGAATCGTCATTGAGTCGTTCGCGGCCTACGACATGCTTGCTGAACATGTGGAGATAACAGAGGTTTAGCATGCACGCTGACACCATGCTTACGCCGCTTCGGTCTTTGGTAGCAGGTGATCACTTCGATCACCTCGAACGCACCATGAAAAATCACTTTCGTTCCCACGGTAATGATGTGCCATGGAATGCCACCCTATCCGAGATCCCCTGCCTAACCGATATAGACGCAGATTTTTCCAGCGATACCGTGACTGTTAGTACGAAGGATGAGATAGATATGGAGCAACTCAAGACCTCGCTCAAAAAGTTCAAGCCCTGGCGCAAAGGTCCCTTCGAGCTCTCCGGAATCCATATAGACACCGAATGGCGCTCCGATTGGAAATGGCAAAGGCTTGCCCAGCACATCGCGCCGCTGAACAATCGGCGAGTGCTCGACATTGGATGTGGCAACGGCTACTACCTGTTTCGTATGCTCGGTGCCGGCGCCGGCGTCGCTGTTGGCGTCGACCCAACAAGATTATTTCTTTACCAGTTCATGGCATTGCAAAAGCTGCTTCCCAAAAACAACGCTTTTTACCTGCCACTGCGCTCTGAATACCTTCCGGCATTCAACAGTTTCGACACTGTTTTCTCAATGGGCGTCCTCTATCATCGTCGTTCCCCGTTCGAACATCTAAATGAACTCTTCAGCTTCCTCAAACCGGGCGGCGAACTGGTTCTGGAAACGCTCATTATCCCTGGAGACGCGTCTACCACGCTGGTTCCCACCGATCGCTACGCGAAGATGGCCAATGTCTGGTTTCTGCCGTCTACCGAAGCGCTGGAAGCGTGGTTACCACGATTAGGGTTCCGTAACGTGCGTGTTGTAGACGTTTGTAAAACCACCACGAGCGAACAGAGAAAAACTGAATGGATGCAATTTCAGTCTCTTTCTGACTTTCTGGACCCGGAGGACACAAACCTCACCGCTGAAGGATATCCGGCACCTACCCGTGCGATCCTAATCGCCAACAAACCGGATTAACGGCTTAAAGTTCTTCCCAAACTGCTCGGCAACGTGTTTATACTGGGATGGTGAATCTTTGAGACTGAAGAAGCCCGTGACGGAAGCGAGGACGGTTGGGGAACTCAAATCTGCTGGCTACAAGATTTTATCTGTTCGGGATGAAATGCGGCGAAATCTCATCACCAAACTGGCCGATTCAGAGGAAATTTTCCCCGGTATCATTGGCTATCAGGATACTGTGGTACCACAGATAGAAAACGCGATTCTTTCAGGACAAGACATCATTCTCCTGGGAGAAAGAGGACAGGCAAAATCGCGCATCATTCGCAGTCTGGTTTCACTGCTTGATGAATACATCCCTATTCTCGACGAAGTCGAAATACCTGAAGATCCTTTCCACCCAATCAGCGCCCAGGGCAAACAACTGATCGCAGACAAAGGTGATGATGCACCCCTTCGTTGGCTGCACCGAGACCACCGCTACGGAGAGAAACTCGCCACCCCGGACATTACGATCGCAGATCTAATCGGTGAGATCGACCCAATCAAGATCGCTGAAGGTCGATACCTGACAGACGAAGAAGCACTTCACTTAGGACTGGTACCCCATACCAATCGCGGAATTTTCGCGATAAACGAACTGCCAGATCTGGCAGAGCGAATACAGGTCGGGCTACTGAATGTGATGGAAGAGCGAGACATTCAGATTCGAGGCCACAAGGTAAGACTTGATCTCGATATATTGATCGTTGCAACTGCAAACCCGGAAGACTACACCAACCGGGGTCGAATCATTACGCCACTAAAAGACAGGTATGGATCACAGATCCGCACTCACTATCCTGAGTCGCTTATTGAAGAAATAACCATCGTGGAACAGGAGCAACGCAAGCTGGATCTAGGTGAGTACAAAGAGGATGCGCCTGTCTATATGTCGCAAATCATTGCTGAGATTACGCAACAAGCACGTCAATCCGCGGACATTAACCAGCGCTCTGGCGTATCCGTTCGGGCTTCGGTCGCAAATTTCGAATCACTGATGGCAAACGCATTGCGCCGTTCTATTGCCATTGGTGAACAGGATATCGTCCCACGCATATCTGACCTGCCTTTTATCATGCCTTCACTACAGGGCAAGATCGAGTTTGAAGCGATGGAAGATGGTCATGAAGAAAAAATCATGGAGAAGCTTTTTACTGACGCGATTAAGTCGGTATTCGAGCGCTTTACTGAAATCAGCGATATGGAAGAGATATCACTGCAGTTCGCAGAAGGTCTGCATGTGACCACGGGCGAATCGGTACCGTCGGGAGACTATGCATCCATCATCAAAAGAGTTTCGGGACTTGATGAAGCAGTAAGTAAGATCGCAAGTTCTGATAGTCCGGCCGCTCAAGCGTCCGCAGTGGAGTTCATTCTTGAAGGACTACACATCAACCAGCTTCTAAACAAAGACCGGGTTGGAGGAAGAAACACCTACCGCGGCTAGAATAGGAATCACCATGACGAGCAAATTTACCTCTCTGATACGGTACTCCGAATGGGATGGAACTCAGACTAAATCACTTGAGGCTGACGACATCCTAGAAGCAATTTCCGAAGACCTTATGGAATTTGGTGACCTGCAGCAGGCCATGCGATATCTAATGCAAAGGGGAATGGAAACCTCCGATGGCAACCATATCCGTGGATTACGAGACATGCTAAGACAGCTTAAGGATGAGCGGCGACAGCAACTTGAGCGGTACGACATGTCGAGCGTTATGGATGATATCGACAATCAGCTCAAAGATATTCTTAAGATGGAAAAGGAAACCATCCAGGAATGGATTGACCAAAAAGAAGCTGAAGACGACACGCAGAAGTTTATCGATGACCTGACTCAAGATACGGAGAAGTCGATGCAGAGCGATAGCCAGATCCCCTCCGAAGACGAAGAACAAGGCGACGAAGAAAACTTTTCCGACAAAGTACTCAGCGATATCGGCAAACAGAATCAGGAATTCATTGACAACCTTCCCGACGATACGGCTGGCAAAGTCAAAGCGCTCCAGGATTACGAGTTTCTCAGTCCAGATGCACAGAAACAGTTTCTCAAGCTGATTGAACAATTGAAGCAAGCGATGACCCAGTCCTTCTTCAAAGATATTGAAAATATGGTCAATCAGATGTCACCCGGTGACATTGAACGCATGAAAGATATGGTCAAGGACCTCAATGAAATGCTAGTGAAGAAGATTGCTGGCAAGGATCCTGGCTTCGACGAGTTCATGGAAAAATACGGTGATATGTTTGGCGACAACCCACCAGAATCGCTAGACGAGCTGTTGAAGCAAATGCAGCAACAGATGGAAGCAACCCAATCGCTGTTCAACAGTATGTCACCCCAACAGCAGGAACAGTTGCAAGATCTGATGTCAGGAAAGTTTGGTGATCCGGAATTGGAATCAGAACTGGCCAAACTGGCCAAGGAGATGGATTTCCTCAACCCTCAGGGACGCCGTTATGACTTTTCCGGGGACAACGAGATTAATCTTCAAGCAGCAATGGAATTGATGCGTGAGATGGCAGAACTCGACCAGCTGGAACAGCAAATGCAGAAGGCGCAGTACGACGGCAAAGTTGACGCCATTGATGGTGATAAAATCGAGGAACTACTGGGCGAAGACGCAAGAGAGAATCTCGAAGAAATGAAGAAAATGCTCGAGATTCTGGAAAAAGCTGGTTACGTCCGGAAAGAAGATAACAAGTGGGAACTAACACCAAGAGGAACGCGTTCCCTGGGGCAAAAGGCGCTCGGCGAAATCTATGCTCGACTCAAGAAACAGAGCCTGGGCAACCATGTAGTTCCAGAAGAAGGCCGTTTCGGCGAACGGGTCGAAGACCCCAAGCCCTACGAGTTTGGTGATCCTTTCCACCTGCACATGCCTCGGACCATTCGCAACTCGCTGGATCGAGAAGGACCAGGCGCACCAGTAACCCTGCGAACCGAAGATTTTGAAATATATCGCAGTGAACTCATCACACAGACTGCGACCGTGTTGATGGTGGACCTCTCCTGGTCAATGGCGCTCCGAGGATCGTTTCAGTCAGCCAAAAAAGTTGCCATGGCGCTGCACAACCTGATCTCATCCGCGTATCCACGTGACAGCCTTTACGTACTGGGATTTTCCGCCTACGCAAAAGAGATCAAGGCACAAGACCTGCCGTACCTACAATACGATGACTACCTGCTGGGAACTAATATGCAACACGCATTGATCCTGGCGGAAAAGCTACTGGATAAACATCGCCAGGGAACTCGGCAGGTCATCATGGTCACAGACGGAGAACCTACGGCCCATCTCGAAAACGGGCGTCCCGTTTTTGCTTATCCACCAACTCAGGCGACGCTTAGTAAGACATTACGTGCGATAAAGAGTTGTACTGCCAAGAACATCACCATTAATACTTTTATGCTCGACCAAAGTTACTACCTAAAAGCGTTCGTCGAGCAGATGACGAAAATTAACGGTGGTAGAGTCTTTTATACAGAGCCGCACAATCTGGGTGAGTATGTGCTGGTGGACTACGTATAGAACAAGAAGAAGTGTCTGGGGCGATAACAGCACCCACGACGATAGTATAGACGACCCTAAAAAGGCGCTTCACTCGCAAACGACATTCTTTCCCCACTGCTAGGATGCGTAAAGCTTAACCGACTCGCATGGAGCATAAGTCTATCAGCAGCCGCAAACGCATCTTCATGAGCATAAAGATCACAGCCAAGAATCGGGTGCCCAATGGAAGCAAGGTGAATGCGAAGCTGATGACTGCGCCCGGTCACTGGCATCAATAGAAGCTCACTATTGCCGTCAACTATCTGGAGTAACTCATAGCGTGTAAGTGCAGGTTTGCCCTCCTGCTCGTCCACCACCTGCCTTGGACGATCATTGGGATCTGGTCGAAGCGCAAAACCTATCTCGCCTTTGACTTTCTCAACTTCCCCAAAAACGGTAGCGAGATACTCCTTCGAAATCTCTCTTTCTCTGAACTGTCGATTTAGCTCACTCGTAGCATGTTTCGACTGAGACATTACAAGCAGTCCTGAAGTATCCAGGTCAAGCCGGTGTAAGACGACGACATCCGGATAGTCAAACCTGACCCTCTGCAGCACGCAGTCCTTCACAAAACGACCCGGCACGGTGAGCAGCCCCGCCGGTTTTTCGACTACCAGCAAATCATCGTCTGCAAACCGAACAAGCACTTCTTCCTGACAGGGTGGCGGGATGTGGCTCGTGTAGTTGCCCATGGTTATCACTATAGCATCGAACATGACGCCGATTCCGACGCTATGGATTATTACCGGGTACTATTAATATATCCGTCCCATGTTGTTGGTTAAATAAGGAATGCCAGATACCTCCAAGACGGTCATAGCAGCACTGCAAGATCGTTATATCAGGCAAGCAGGCGTTGATTCCAACACGAGTCAGGACACGCTAGTAGAGTTTTTGAGAGAGATCCCCCACGATCAACTCATAGGCGGCGGACTATTAGCGGATCTCATTCAGAGTGCCCACCCCGATTGGCGCCTTACCGACGAAGACAAAGCAGTTCTCATCGCCGTTGATGACTGCAACAAAATGGTGTTCCGTCTTTCGGACCTAGAGGCGGAAGCAGAGCAACGTATATTCGAAATCATTCCGGAACTCGCCTGTCAGATACTCCTTAATCCCGGAATCCCCATAGACCTACCCGAGTTTTCTATTCTCGAGGTTCTCGACCTGATGGTTAATTGCACGGTCGGCTCGTCAGACGACCTGGTACGTGCTGGCGAGCAACTGATGAAGAAACTCAATGAAGTCGTCAGCGTGGTTCGCGCAGAAGAAACAGATTACAAAGATCTGGAAAAAGACCTGCAGGCCTTCCTCGACAAAGAACAGGTTCGTGTACAGAAGGTCGAGGAGCGCCTGGCAGCGTCGGAAACCGGGCAACTACGATCCCAGCGGAGCAAAAAATCCAGGCTGCGCAGATGATCAATGAACAAATGGATGGCAAACTCCTGACAGAGGCAATCGCTGACTTCCTAAGGGGGCCGTGGTACGACTCAATTCAGCTGTTGCTGCTCACGAAAGGATTCGAAGGTGAAGAATGGGATCGCGCAGAGAAGCTAACCGAAACAATCATATGGACCTATCAGCCCATCGTTACACCCAACCAACCGGGCACCAACGAAACCACCGATGAGGAAGCAGACGCTGATCCTGACACGGCGGCAGTAGTCACAAAGCTCACAGAAGAAAATGAAACCTTCGTCCAGTCAGAGACTCAGCGTCTATACAGAATCATAGAGCACCTTTCGAGTGAACTTCGCGAACTCTTGGTAGCACTGGACCACACCTCGGAAGCTGTCGAGACTGCGATAGAATAAATTGAGAACGAACACGTACAAATCATGTCGGGCATGGAGTTGGAGTACGTGGATTCAGATCCAATTCCCGTTGATGAAGAAGTATTCAACCAGGCGACATCTCTTAGTCGAATTTTGTTACGCCGGGTTAATGACCTTGAGCCCGGTCACTGGTTTACCTTCGAAGAAGATGACGTCTGTATCCGGATCAAACTGGTTCTAAAGCTGACAGACGTGAAGCAGCTGCTATTTACCAATCGCAACGGTATGAAAGCACTACAGAAAAGTTTTGATGAGATGGTGTACTTCCTGTCCTCCGGTGCCGTCAAGCCACTCAATCATGAGGACGTGTTCTCATCTGCATACGCGAATTATTTTAACGGCATCGTCAAATCGTTTGATGAAAGGGCCAAACGTGCCGCCGACGAAGAACAGGAAGCTGAAAAAGAGCGGGAAGAACAGGAAGCAGCTAAAGCCAAGGCAATTACAGAAGCCAAGGCGCTTGCCGAAGCGAAGGAAGAGGCAGAAAGAATTCGTCTGGAGGAAGAAAAGGAGGCTCGTTTAGAACGGGCAAGACTGGAAGCTAACAAGGAAGAGAATATAAATCGTGTTAAAGAACTCACGTTGGTGGTCCACGGACTAAACATTGGCGCGTGGCTAAAACTTCCGAGCAACGAAGGTGTGCTTGAAGAATGTAAGTTGGCGGTGAAACTTGCCGCAGCCGACAAGATGATTTTTGTAAACGGCACCGAGGTCAAGATCGGCGAATACAACACCGAGCAGCTTGTACAGTTGCTGGTGGCCGGTGAAGCAGAGATCCAGGAAGCAGGCGTAGAGTTCGAAGACATACTAGCACAAGTAGTGACCAAACTGTGGGTAGACCGGAATAAGAGCTATGACGACCTCACAGGATCATGACAATCATCGGGTAGAAACCCGACTTGAACTCCAGGAAACCATATTTATCGAGACGATCGCCTCGGACTCATCTCACGCGGGCAGCGTCATGATGTGTAACTCACTTGCTCTTTCGGCGAACGGTTTACAAGTCGTCGTCGATGACGACATCTCTATAGGATCGATCTTTAGATTGTGCATCGACCTTAGGGATGCCGATCCAATCTTTCTGGTGGCCGAAGTTAAATGGAAACGAACCGACCCGGAAAGTGACGGGTTCAGAATCGGTTTTCTAATGTTCGAATCTGAGGATACGGATATTCAGCGTTGGAAAGAGCTCGTAGCGGACATGCTTGGCAGCTAGTTTTCTGCCTGCAAAAGACTAAGCCGCCGGTCTAATCTCAAACAACGTAATCTCCCCTCTGGTACCAAGACGCATCACTGGCCCCCAGGTACCAGTCCCCTGAGAAACATAGAGCCTAGTCCCATTGTGTTCATACAGGCCTTTGACCATATCGAACACCCTATTTACCACCAGATTGAAGGGCATAATCTGTCCGTTATGAGTATGACCACTCAGCATTAGATCCACGCCCGCCTCGGACGCCGCGACAAGACCGCGGGGGCGATGATAGAGCAGCAAAACAAAGGAGTTTTTATCCACTGAATTGTTCGCCAATTGCCTTTTCACCTGATCAGCGTCATCCATGTCATCAATCCCAATTACCTGAAGCTCATCACTGTGTCGTGCCGCGTCATTTCGTAACACGGTTACCCCCAAGCCATCCAACCGACGGACAATGTCATCCAGATCCTCGTACTTCTCATGATTGCCAATCGTGAAATAAACAGGACCAACAACACTTTTAAGGGACTTCAGATCACCTGCTGGAATTCCCCTGCCATCAATCAGGTCTCCCGTAATGCAAAGGAAATCAGGTTTTAGCTCGTTCACCATGAATATGACGCGCTCAAGGAAGGATGGACGCCGCGAGCCAATGTGAACGTCACTAATCTGCGCGAATCGGATCGGCCTTGTTAATTTGTCTGACGATAGTTCGATCTTACAAACCTTGGGTATGATCGCTGTCCACGTCGCATAAGCACCAACAACCAGGGTAACGCTAATTGCTCCCATTGCCACAGACTGTGAACTCATCAGGCCCAGTCCATTGACCACTTCGCCAATCAACACGGTTCCTAACAGAACCAGGCTCACCCCCAGGAAAGAATCCGCCAGGCGTCGCAGCATTTTCACCCACCAACCGCGTCTGGTGCGGAGATAGAAACGCGTGAACATTTGACTGCTTACCAGCGGCAGGAAAATGACCAACGTCAGCCACCATGAGAAATCCAGCCAGTAACAGAGTCGCAACACAGGATAGATAAAAAGCGGCACATGTAACGCGAGTGTGATTACAACGAATCGAGAGAGGCCTCGAAACTTGCTCACAGGCGTGGGTTTTACAATCGAGCTATTCATTCAGGCTTTACCAGACTAATAATCTTACACCCGGGTTCCGGCACCACATCAGCCTGATCTGTAACGACGCGTAACCTGCCGGAATTATCAACAACAAAAAGTGCAATATACCTGTTGCGATAGGTCTCAACATAATTTTCAAAGGTAAACTCTTCCGTTAGCGGTTTAGCACGCACCTCGGCACCATCATCCAACCACGACAAAAGTGCTTCGTAGTTAGTCTGCGATGAAAACAGATGATCCCCGCGAAGGCGAGTAGTAATTTTGTGTTTGTCAGATCTGTTTTCCGTCGCGGTCGGCAACTCATAGGTATTGGGGGTCAGATCTTTAAAATAGAGACTTGCCAGAACATCAAGATTCGAACGACCGGTAATACATAGTAAATTTCCAATGCCGGTAAGATCCAGATATCGATCCGCGTGCTCCGAAGCGGGATTACCAAAATAGGTTTCTACCCCATCCATCCTGGCCTGACTGAGATTGAACCAGTTACCATCTGCAATCATGACTCTGAGGTTTTCACCAGCGAGAGCCCCGGCGAGTAAACGAGCGACCCTTCCCCCGCCATAGATAAGAAACCCTGTCGGCGCCGGATCTCGCACGCCTAGCAGGCTCGCAATAGGTTTGGCCGTGAGGCTCTGTATGACCACAGTGCCAATAATGATTAGAAAAGCGAGTGGGACAAACAGCGTTGAGCCCGGAGCATCAAGCGCTTCCAACTTTATGGCAAAAATTGCTGCGACCGCCGCGCAGACGATCCCTCGCGGTCCGATCCAGGCAATTAAAAGTCGTTCGCGAAAGTTAAGGTTACTACCAATGGAAGAGGCAAAGACAGCAATCGGTCGTGATACCAGCATCACCCCTGCCAACACGATCAACGCGTCCCAACCTATATTCAGCAGACCCGTTAGATCAATACGTGCCGCGAGCAGAATAAACAAACCACTAATCAGCAAAACGCTGTGGTTTTCTTTGAAATGAAGGATGTCGTCTACTATCACACCCTTTTGATTGGCCAGGGTGATGCCCAAAACGGTTACGGCAAGCAGACCAGATTCGTGCTCAAAGTTCTCAGCCATCGCAAAGACTACTATCACCAGCAATAGGGTCATGGGACTACGCAGAAAGTCCGGAATGAAATACCTTTTAAGGAGTTCGCCCAAGGCAATCCCTGCAATAACGCCAAGGACAGAACCAACAACAGCGATTCGGATAAACAACTCAAGTATTGAGGCGACCGCCTCGTTCGCTTCCGTAGAAACATAAAAATTGAACGCGAGGACTGCGAGCAATGCACCGATAGGATCGATAATGATTCCCTCCCACCGAAGCACCTGCGCAATATTGACGTTTGGTCTTACCGTACGCAGCATTGGGACTATTACTGCAGGGCCTGTGACAACGACGACAGCACCGAACAGCAGCGATACCTTAATATCGAACCCAACGACGTAATGCACAATAACGCTGGTTACACCCCAGGATATTGCCGCCCCCAACGTAACGAGGTTTCTAACGGTCCTGCCAAGATCCCGCAGGTCGGCAAAGCGCAGCGTCAGACTCCCTTCAAATAGAATGATAGCGACTGCAAGAGAGACCAGAGGAAAAAGTAAATCACCTAATAGCGCATCAGGATTCAGCCACCCCAGTCCAGGTCCAACCAGGACACCAGATAGCAGCAAAAATAGAATTCCGGGCAGACGCACTCGCCAGGCGATCCAGAGCTAGCAAGCCGCAAGAAAGCCAATCCCTGCAAAAGTGGTAATGGTTTCGGTCATCGGTAACCAGTGTTGGAATCGCGCAACCGACCTTAACAAATGCGTGGCAGCAAGTGGAAGCACGTATGTGGTATCCATGCGCCATAGTATGATGAGCCAACCGATTCCTATTACGGTAATAAAAAGTACGGTGGCCAAGACAGAATTACTCGACGACTACCGGCGAAAACGAAATAGCGACGGTACGCCGGAGCCTTTTGGCGGGAGAATTGCGACTAAGGGCGCAATGCGCTTCGTTGTGCACCACCATGCTGCTCGAAATACCCATTACGATTTGCGGCTCGAGATGGAGGGCGTGCTGCGATCCTGGGCCGTCCCGAAAGGACCTTCACCTAACGTCAAAGACAAACGTTTCGCCACGCTGGTTGAAGACCATCCCCTCGAATATGGCGACTTCGAAGCCAAGATTCCGGATGGAAACTACGGCGCTGGATGGAGCATCGTATGGGATCGTGGTTTCTATCGACCCATTGTGGACCCGTTAGAGGGGCTGGCTAACGGCAAAATTCTGTTTGAGCTACAGGGACAAAAACTGCACGGCAAGTGGACGCTTGTGCGCCTGAAAGGCAAAGAGAAAGACTGGTTGTTCATCAAGTAAATTGATGAACAGATGGATGAGTCGCGCAGTACCGACGACTATCCAATGAACTCTGTGTTTTCCGGACTATCAATTGAAGACCTGGATGCCGGCGTAAACCTGGAGAAAAAAGTCAGCCGATCAATTGCGCGCAGCAAGCCTGTTAAACAAGCCGTGGAAGAATTAAAACCCATGCTTGCAACAGCCGGTGACGCCTTCACCCGTAAGGACTGGTTGTTCGAAATAAAATATGACGGCTACAGTTTACTGTGCATAAAGCAGGGAGAAGAAGTACAACTGATGTCACGCAACGGGAACGATCTATCCAGGACGTTTCCCGAGATTTTTCAGGCAGTATCCAGGTTTCCGTTCCATAGTTTTATTCTCGACGGCGAAGCGGTGGTCCATGATGCTTCCGGCATGCCCAGCTTTGCCAGAATGCAGCGCCGTGGCCGACTGACCAAATCTTCCGCGATTGAGCGCGCGATGAATGAATACCCCGCAACGCTCTATGCGTTCGATCTTGTCGCGTTCGGGGCATACGACCTGCGCCAGCAGCCCCTTTCAAAGCGCAAAGGATTTCTTCGTCAGATCATACCCCTGCCCGGAATGATCAAATATTCGGACCACATAGAACGCGACGGTCGCGCCATGTATCACGCGGCGGAAAGGCTTGGGCTGGAAGGGATTGTCGGCAAGAGCTCAAAGAGCAAATACGTAGGCGGTCGTTCTGACCAGTGGATCAAAGTCCGTATCGATCAAACTGATGACTTTGTCATTATGGAATACAGAGAAGCCAGCAATGGAGATATCCGATCGCTGATTGTTGGTCAGTACGTCGACAACAAACTCATTTACTCCGGCAACGTAGGATCCGGGTTAAGCGATACCTTGTGCCGAGAATTTTCCAATTTAAACAAAGAGGTAGACGATGTTTCACGTCCTTCGGATGCCCCGAAAAACACGGACTTCCGTTGGAAAGAACCTTTGCTGGTAGCCGAGGTTCGCCACAAGGAAATCACGCCTTCAGGTCAATTGCATCACCCGGTTCTACTGAGGCTGCGCGATGACAAGGATCCAAAGAAGTGTTCCAGACAGACCAAAACCCGAGAGCTAGATGAAGCTACCGTTGAAGAAGAACCAATCGACAAAACCGTTCACCTATCCAACCTGGAAAAAATCTTTTGGCCAAGACAAAACCTGACCAAGGGCGACATGATCGCCTACTACGAAGCCGTCTGTCCCTGGCTGCTTCCCTGGCTGGAAGATCGCCCTCTGGTGATGAAACGTTACCCGGATGGTATCGATGGCAAATCGTTCTACCAGAAAGATGCACCTGAGTTCGTTCCCGAATGGGTGCGCATCGAGAAAATGTGGAGCAGCTCCACAGAACGAGAGATAGGCTACTTTGTTGTCGATTGCCCTGAGGCAATGATTTACATCGCCAACATGGCCAGTATTCCTTTACAAATCTACCATTCCAGAACGAGTAATATCGAATCGCCCGACTGGCGTGTTCTCGACCTTGATCCCAAAGAGGCGCCCTTCTCCGATGTCATTACCGTTGCCAAGAAAATTCATGAAATATGCGACGAGATTGCTATGCCGAATTTCGTCAAGACCAGTGGATCGACGGGCCTGCACATTCTGCTACCGCTGAATAACCAGTTCACCTTCGAGCAATCACGCATCATGGGTGAACTGTTGTCGCGTATCGTGGTGCAAGAACTGGGGGAAATCAGCACGATCACCCGCAACACAGGCCAACGGGAAGGCAAGGTGTATATCGACTATCTCCAGAACAGCTCCGGCAAACTGATTGCCGCACCCTACTGCGTAAGGCAAAAGAAAATGCACCGGTGTAGATGCCTATTCGCTGGCGCGAAGTGAACAACAAACTAAGGCCCGACAGTTTTCATATCAAAAACGCGATCGCTCGCTTAAAGCGGCAGAAAGCTGATCCTGCATTGGAGGTCCTGGACACTGAAGTGGACCTTATTCAGATTCTGGAATCATTGACTGAACGCTACAGCGAACAGTGATCTACTCAACACTAACTAATTCTTGCGCGGAAACTCAACATCGTGCCTCTAGTTTCTTTGCAAGTAATTGTTTTCTTAACGATTTCCTTTGGAATGTCGTATCAGTTGCGCTTAGAACTAGGACTTTTAGGACAGAAACTAGCTAATCAACAATGGGCTCAGCACCAAAGTCGATGATCATCTGACGCACCTTCTCCAGCATGACATTCAGTTCGGCCTCGTCAGTGCCCCGCATTACAAGGTTAGTGCCGTAAACGTCCTTTCGATAATAGGGATAGCTCCCCAGATCCACGTCCGGGTGCTCATCCTGAATTTCTCTAAGCTTTGCGGCGACCTGACTCTCCCCCAGATTCGCGCCGATTGAGCGAGAGCGTACGGGCAATGCACCTTTGATGCGCTCCTCGTCAAAAGTCCCCACCATAGCCTGCATAACAAGCGGAACACCTGCCATCACAAATACGTTCTCCATCTGAAACCCTGGTGGGCCGTTCAGCGTATTTTCGATCAAGGTTCCACCTATGGGAATGCGCGCCATGCGCAAGCGAGACTCCATCACTTCCGGTAGGGCCTCGCGCTGTTTGATAATTGCCACCGCCTCCGGATGCATCTCAAGTTCGGTATCAAAAGCAGCCGCAATACAGTCAGCAGTAATATCGTCGTGAGTGGGTCCAATGCCACCCGTGGTAAAAACATAGTCAAACTTCTGCCGACACTCATTGACCGTCGCAATGATGGTTTCCTCAATATCCGGAATAACCCGTGCCTCCACCATCTTGACGCCAAGCTCGTTAAGTTCCTTTGAAAGATACGCGAGATTGGTGTCCTGGGTTCTCCCGGACAGAATCTCGTTGCCGATAATTATCATGCAACCCGTAACGGTATCGACCATATTGATGTCTCGCTCTTTTTTGCTTGGCAGGATAATGTAATCCAGCCGTGTCTACCAATAATGTCTACCAATCTCTGGCGGATTGATACTCGATGTAGGCGGCCAGGTCCCTTCCCTCCTCGGACGTATAGTACTTACCTGTTTCTTCGATGCGCCCGATCAAATCGACTCTGAAGGAACGAAAATTCTCTCTGAGTTCACACCAAGCCCCCAGCGTCCATTTGTTACCCCAGAAATAAAGCATCATTGGCCAGATCACCCGTTCAGTCTCTTCATCCTGTAGCGATCTATAGCCAATTAACAGTTTACGATTCTCATCGGTAGCAAGCCGCACACGTTCCAGGTTTTCCTTCAAATGTTTGCTGACGCCAAAATCAGGGACTTGGATAGCATCCAACTGGGTTTCCTTTTTCAGCTTTTCCGGGAGGATTGACTTAATTTTGCGAATCGCAGTGGCCGTGGTAGATGCCATCTTCTGGTCAGACCAGGTGCGTACCATTTGTGCGCCAAGCGCCAGCGCCTTCAACTCTTCACCGGTGAACATAAGCGGTGGCAGGCGATATTCATCCCGCAACAAATATCCCAAACCCGCCTCGCCATCAATGGGTATACCCGAACCAATAAGGTCGCCAATGTCCCTATATACGGTGCGTTCAGACACTTCCAGCTTCTCTGCCAGGTATTGTGCGGTGCGCACATGACCCTCCTGAAGCAGGAGCATTAGCTGGAACAGACGATCAGCACGACGCATCGATTTTTCCTGTTTATAAACACTCCTGACATAAGGCTGTCAGTAGGCCTTTTTTATACTGTGTCCAAATATCTTGAGGACTGAACCAATGACCAAGCTCACACAAGCGGCCTTTGACCAAGCAGTAGAGTTTATTTTAGACAATGGTACTAATCTACATGGTGCACGTTGTCGCTTTCACTTTGAAAACGGCAACGCTCACGACGTCATCGATGCACTTTCCTGCTATCAGAATCTGGATGGCGGGTTTGGCCACGGTCTGGAAGGCGATCTAAGAACCAAAAACTCTTCAGTATTGTGCACGACCGTTGCACTTCAGATCCTCAAAGAAATTGGTGCCGAACCTGAGCATTCAATGATCACCGGTGCCATGGACTACCTGGTAAGGCAATACCGGCATAGAAACTGGTCGCTGATCACGCCGGAATGTAACGATGCACCCCATGCACCCTGGTGGAAATATGAACATCAATGTTCCCGCCAGTTTCGGGCCAATCCAGGCGCAGAGATACTGGCCAACCTTCGAACCTATCCAAGCATGATGTGCGGCACTACACGCTCTAATCTTGCCGCCCGTGCACTATCCCACCTAGAAACTGAAGAACTGGATATGCATGATCTCATCTGCTACCAGCGTTTTTATGACACTGCGGATGTGGAATTACAAAGTCAGATGCTACCCCAGCTCTTACGTTGGGCTTTTGAGATTGTGAAAGTGGATGAGCATGACTGGGAGGAATACTGCCTAACACCATTAGATCTGGTACAACATCCTGACTCCCCGTTTGCGGATTTTTTCGGCGAGTATCTGGAGAATAATTTCGAGTTTCAGATTCGCCAGCAACGCCAGGATGGCAGCTGGCAACCCTCCTGGTCATGGGGAAGTGAGTACCCCGCCACCTGGCAGGTCGTGGAACCCGAGCTGAGTGCTGAAGTCACTCTGAAGTTCCTGCGCCAACTGCAAGCGTTCAATATGCTGACATGATGGATTATCAGTGTTGGCTCATGTTATACATTCGTCTCCACGCAGCTGGCGCGGAGCCATCGGCGTGCCGTTGTAAAAAGTAGTCGCAACCGATGGTTGCAGAGTTAGATTTCAAAAATTGAGAGGCCCATGAGAACAGCGTCAGATGAACTTGACCACATTCACATTCGAGGAGCACGAGAACACAATCTCAAATCGATAGAAGTAAAAATTCCCAAAAGAAAACTGGTGGTGCTGACCGGTGTTTCCGGCTCAGGGAAATCCAGCCTCGCCTTCGACACACTCTACGCAGAGGGCCAGAGACGCTATGTGGAGTCGTTATCTGCCTACGCTCGGCAGTTCCTGGGTCAGATGGAAAAGCCGAAATACGATACGATCCGGGGACTCTCACCCACCATATCCATTGAACAAAAAACTACCAGCCGAAATCCTCGCTCGACGGTAGGCACAATCACAGAAATCTCCGACTATCTCAGAGTATTGTTCGCGCGGGTTGGAGTGCAGCATTGTCATCAATGTGGTCGTAAGGTTCAGGGCCAGACGGCTCAGAACATCACCAGAGAGCTTCTCGAATTCGAAGAAGAGACGCTGCTTTTTCTGTTGGTGCCTTTGTTAGTCAATCGCCGTGGGGAACATCGAGAGATGTTGGAGGATGCACGAGCTCAAGGGTTTGTGCGGCTAAGGGTAGACGGCGAAATTATACGTAGCGATTCACTCGAAACTCTGGATAAACGCAAGAAACACACTGTAGAAGCAGTGATCGACCGACTGGTCATCAGGGAAGGCGTCGAGGAACGGCTGACGGAATCTGTAGAGACTGCGCTTTCTCTGGGAGACGGCATGTTAATCGCTGCCACAAATGAAGGACCAGACAGAGTGTTCTCCGAGCATCTTGCCTGTGGCCATTGCGGCCTATCGTTTCCCGCATTAACACCGCAGGCATTTTCATTTAACAGTCCACAGGGAATGTGCCACGACTGTAACGGCCTTGGAACCCAGGTCGCTTTTGACCCGGAACTGCTGGTCCCGGACAAATCACTTTCAATTAGAGACGGCGCCCTCAAGATGATCGGTAAGGTAGATGAAGGGAGCCGCTCGATGGGGGCTGTTTATCACCGTCAGGTACTCGCCCAACTCAAGATCCCTACTGACAAACCCTGGTCACGTTTAACCAAAACACAAAAGAGAAAAATCCTGCACGGTACAGGTGAACAGAGATTCAGAATCAAGTGGGGCAGCCACGGTACGAGCATGTCTCGGTACGAGGGGTTGCTGAATCGCTCAATGCGGCGATTTCGACAAACGAAATCTGAGGGTATGAAGCGTTGGTATTCACAATTCCTGGCGAATTCGTCCTGCCCCAGCTGCACAGGCGTAAGACTCCGAACCGAGAGCGCGGCAGTGAAGGTAGGCGGCGAGACAATCGTCGATATTTCCAGCTGGACCATCGACAAGACGCTAGACTATTTCGTAAACATCGACCTGCCTGGTGCCGCAGGTGAAATCGCCACCGAAGTACTGAAGGAAATCTGTAACCGTTTAAGTTTTCTAAATGCCGTGGGACTCTCCTACCTTTCTCTGGACCGTCTGGGGCCGTCCCTTTCCGGTGGGGAATCCCAGCGCATACGTTTGGCAAGCCAGGTTGGGTCCGAGCTATCAGGTGTCATCTACATTCTTGATGAACCCAGTATCGGTCTTCACCAGCGCGACAATGAAAAACTCTTAGCCACGCTGCTACGCATGCGAGACATTGGTAATACGGTAGTAGTGGTTGAACACGATGAAGAAACGATTCGTAGCGCGGACTACGTTGTGGATTTCGGACCAGGCGCCGGCGTCAAAGGCGGTAGCGTTGTTCATGCAGGCACGCCTAGAAGTCTGGAGAAGAAAAAAACGTCTATTACCGGCAATTACCTCTCAGGACGCTCCGCGATTGCAGTTCCGAGCAAAGTCCGAAAGCCACGCGGCCAGGTGCAAATCGAAGGCGCCGCAGCCAACAACCTGAAGAATCTTGATGTGGAATTTCCAATCGGTGTCCTGACTGCGGTGACCGGTGTTTCCGGCGCAGGAAAATCCACGCTGGTAAACGACATCCTTCACCCCGCGCTGGCAAGAGAGTTCCATCAGTCAACGCAACGGGTTGGGGCACACAAAAGAATCACCGGCCTTGAGCAACTGGATAAGGTCGTCGCGATCGATCAACGACCCATTGGAAGAACACCCCGCAGCAACCCAGTTACCTACATCAAGGTTTTTGACGATATCCGTACGTTCTTTTCTCAGCTGCCAGGCTCAAGAATGCGTGGCTACAAGCCGGGAAGGTTCTCTTTCAACGTAAAAGGTGGACGGTGCGAAGCCTGTCAGGGCGATGGTGTACGTAAAATCGAAATGCATTTCCTGTCGGACGTTTTTGTTCGTTGCGAGGAATGTAATGGTCAGCGCTTCAACGAAGCAACGCTGGAAGTGAAGTACCAGGGGAAATCCATCGCCGACGTTTTAGACCTCACGGTTGCAGAAGCAGCTGACCACTTCTCTGAGCATCCTAAAATTCTCAACAAGCTTCAGTTGCTTATCGACGTTGGGCTGGATTATCTACATCTTGGTCAGCCTTCTACCACGCTATCTGGTGGCGAAGCACAGCGCATCAAACTTGCAAGGGAACTGTCCAAAGTCGCGACCGGGAAAACGTTCTACATCCTGGACGAGCCAACAACCGGACTGCACTTTGACGACGTCAAAAAGCTACTTTCCGTACTCAACCGGCTCGTAGACGCAGGGAACACGGTGACGGTCATCGAGCATAACCTCGACGTTATCAAAACCGCTGACTGGATTATCGATCTAGGCCCCAATGGGGGTCCTGAAGGCGGAAAGTTAATTGCACAGGGAACCCCAAAACAGGTAGCAAAAAAGAAAACCTCCGAAACGGGGCGTTATCTCAAAGCGATTTGCAAGTAATCCTATTACTTACTATTACTAGTGCAATCGCTGCTGAATACTCTTCACCTCTGAGCTATTCATCAGTGCTTTGATTTTCGGATGGCTGGACAGCGTCTTAAAATCCATACTTTGCACCGCCTTCATGACTTCAGGGTCAGCGAGAACCGCGCGCATCGCAGGGTCCTCCTGGAGTTTCAGGATGCTACCCATCAGGCTTTGATTGCTCACAATGAAAGACTGAATGGATTTGACGGCGTCGCCTCCGATGGAAGCAGGCGCTTCCCGATTGGATTCAGACTGCGTGATGGACTCAACCTGTCGATCACTCAACTGAATTGTCCCAATAGACGTCGTTTTAACAGTATAGGTTCCCTTTTCCATCGACACGATTTCGCCGCGAATTTTACTGCCGTCTTTCAGATTGATAACCGCAGCGACTGTCCCCTGTATCCAGGTGCCGATCAGAACAAACATTAACAGTATCAACGATTTCACCAACGCGACCTCTATTCGATTTAACAGACAAGAAGTTTGTCTCCAAGCATTGTCCATGAAGCCAACCCAAAGTCTAATGTGAGCCACTCCCAATACGTCGTACTCGCATTGCCAGCCAATGTGCATTCCGCTAACCTTGCTTGAAATAGCGCCCAGCCAGGCATATGACGGACTACGATCCAGAGCACGTCGATATCCGACCAGCAGCAACCGTAATGCTTGTTGATGACAGACCTGACCTTCAGGTTTTTATGATGGAGCGCCATTCGGGTAACCTGTTCGCACCCGGGATGTGGGTCTTCCCTGGCGGTGGTGTTGACCGAAACGACGATAGAATTTCTGCACAATCCATCAGCCTGCATCGCTCCGATAAGGAAGCCAGCGCCCTGCTCGAACTCGAATCCGGAGGACTTGCCTTCTATATCGCAGCAATCCGCGAAGCTTTTGAAGAAGCTGGCATTCTCCTCGCGTTAGATAGAAATGACCTGACAAGACCAGACCTGCTAGACAACGAAACAGCAGCACGATTTCAGAAACATCGCGATAATCTGAATAATCATGGTGATGACTTTATCGATATCCTAAATCAGGAAAACCTGATACTGGATGCCGGGACAATGCACTATATTGCCCGCTGGATCACGCCTGTCGGTCCGCCAAAGCGTTTTGACGCAAGGTTCTTCATCGCGCAGATGCCAGACAATCAGGCGCCAATTCACGATGATAAGGAACTGGTTCATTCCCGCTGGATGTCCCCACAGACGGTGTTGGAAAAATTCGATGCGCAGGAAATGGAGTTGATGGTACCCACCGTCAGGATGATCCAAAATCTTGCCATGTTTGGCAGTGCCGATGAGGTCATTTCTGCGGCGGCAGCAAATCTGCCTTATGAACGTGCGAAGGTAAATACCAGAACGAGAGAAGTCGTCATGCCAAGCGAACCCGGATACGACTCAGCAAGCAATGAAATTGAAAGCGGCTGGGTCCGACTGAGGCCCACTCATGGCTGATACGCAATACGATTGCATCGTATTAGGAACCGGCGGCGTAGGCAGCGCTGCGCTATACCATTTAGCATCCAGGGGCGCCCGCGTACTTGGTCTGGACCAGTTTCCACCGGGACACGATCAAGGCAGTTCCCATGGCGATACACGAATTATTCGTCTGGTATATTTTGAGCATCCCGACTATGTGCCGCTGTTACGTCGAGCCTTCGATCTCTGGCAGCAGCTGGCCGAGGCGTCGTCGCTTGATATTTTTCAGCGGTGTGGAATTCTTCAGGTTGGTCCCCCCGAAGGAGAAGTGATTTCAGGACTACGAAGGGCTGCAGACGCGCATCGCCTGGAACTAACGACGCTATCAACAGACGATGTAAAGCATCAGTTTCCAGGATTCAGAGTCGAAGACGACATGACAGCGCTTTACGACCCTAACGGCGGAATCCTGCTAGTTGAAGACTGCATTCGCACCCATATCTCGCTGGCGCAAGTTGCTGGCGCCTCTCTGGTAGTCGGCGAACCGGTTACCCGATGGAAATCGGAAGGAAATGTCGTGCGGGTAGAAACCACCAAGTCCACATTCCTCACAAACAAATTGATCATCACACCGGGCCCCTGGGCAAACAGGCAACTACCAGCACTGGCTAAACACTTCAAAATATTACGCAAATCACAGTTCTGGTTTGACAACGACGCCCCTGACTATCAACTGTCATCCCAATGCCCCGTGTTTCTTTTCGAACACGGCATACACACCTTCTACGGCTTTCCTCAAATCGATGACAAAGGCGTCAAAATCGCAGATCACGCGGGTGGGCGTGTGTCCAGGTCGCCGCAATCGCTGGATCGGGAAATTGATACAGAGGAACTCGAGGCCGTCAGTCTGTTTCTTCGTCAATGCCTGCCCAGCGTTGGTCACCAGCTGAACCAGCACGTCACCTGTATGTATACCATGAGTTCGGACGGACATTTCGTCGTTGGACAATACCCTGAGACTCCAAACGTGCACTTCGCAGCGGGGTTGTCTGGCCATGGATTCAAGTTCGCAACGGTGCTTGGTGAAGCCCTCGCTGATCTGAGCCTGGACGCGAAGACATCACTCCCGATTGGTTTTCTAAGCCCTGAACGATTCAGCTAGATCCGTCTTGAAATGTACGTTACGAGTTTCGAACAGAAATTTGGCGAGATGTCCAAGCCTGCCTGTACCAAGGGCTATGATAATAGGGACATTCAAGACCTGGCACTTTGCTTGGATTATGGAGAAATAATGAATATAATGGAGGTTGTTCCAGAATTGATCAGCCCAAATGAAATTTACGGCGCTCACATTATTCCTGACGTTATCAGCAGAGTTCGCGTCAGACCCTTTGACCAGCACTGACGCTGTTGTCGAACCTGTCAGCATAACCACGACCGCGTTGGTTATCCCGGATTTCGCCAGCTATACCAACGTGCAGCAAAAAAAATCAGACTTTTTCGATTTTATGCTGCCGCATATCCGAGCCGAAAACAGAAGAATACTGGAACAACGTGAATTTCTACTAAGCCTGCTGCCCAGAATACAAGGTGACCAACATCTGGATCAGTCCGATCTTGAAATAGTAACCGCCCTCCTCAAGCGCTATAAGTTGCAAGTACCAGAGGTGTTTGGCACCTCGCACATCCAGGTACTTCTGAATCGGGTTGACGTGCTTCCAGCTTCGATGGTGCTGGCACAGTCTGCCAACGAATCTGGCTGGGGGACATCACGGTTTGCCCGTCAGGCCAATAACTTTTTTGGCATCTGGTGCTTCAGGGCAGGTTGCGGATTACCGCCGCGTAATCGTGATATTGGTCTGACCCATGAAGTTGCGAAGTATGAGAGCGTTCCAGAAGGGGTTCGAGCCTACATGTTGATGCTCAACACTCATAGAGCATACGAACCATTACGGGATATCAGAGCCTCTCAGCGAGACCAGAATCAACCGGTTACTGGCGAAGTACTTGCGGAGGGTTTGAAACCTTATTCCGAACGCGGGGATAACTACGTTCGGGATATTCAGCAGCTCATTCGCGTTAACAACCTGCACGCATTTACGCGGGTATAAACCGCACAGTCACCTAATGCTCTTCCTGATGGCGAACCACCTCACCTTCTTCCATAAAGATGATTTCTTCAGCTATGTTGGTTGCCAGGTCACCTAAGCGCTCAAGGTTATTTGAGATTGTCAGGTGTGAAATCGCAGGCACGATGGTAGATAAATCTTCCTTCATGACATTTTGTAGCGTCTTATAGCTTCTCGAATGTAATGCATCCAGTTCATCGTCCATGTCCAGGACCTTCTGAGCGATGACGACATCTTGCCTCACCAGTGCCTCAATGGAGCGTTGAACCATCTTGCCGCAGATACTGCCCATGGTTGCAAAATCAAGATCAACGACCAGGCGATCCATATCTGCCAGCGCGGTCACACGCTCTGCAATATTAACCGCCTGATCTCCCATACGTTCCAGGTCATTGTTCACCTTCAACACGACAATGATATAACGCAGATCAAACGCTACTGGTTGGTGCAGTGCCAGGATCTTCAGACACTCTTCCTCGATCGCCACCTCCATCTCATTGATGGTTTCTTCACCGTCGAGTATTTCCTGTGCCAACGTCAGATCGAAGTTCTCGATACACTGAATACATCGATTGGTAGCCGCTTCTACCATTCCACCGAGTTCAACAATACGATCCTGTAAAGCAAAAAGATCTCTATCTAGATGTTTCATCTATTCCTACCCGAATCTGCCAGTGACATATTCTTCAGTTCGTTGATTTGCGGGGCGAGTAAATACCTGATCTGTGTCCCCAAATTCGACCAGCACTCCGTTCTCTAAGAACGCAGTATATTCAGAGACCCGTGCTGCCTGTTGCATGTTATGCGTTACGATCACTATCGTGTATTTTTCCTTAAGTTCGAACAACAAGTCCTCAATACGTGACGTGGATACCGGGTCGAGCGCGGAACAGGGTTCATCCATCAGGATAATCTCCGGCTCCATCGCTAACGCTCGCGCAATACACAGGCGCTGCTGCTGCCCTCCTGATAAGTTAAGCGCAGAGTCCTGAAGACGATCCTTGACCTCATCCCACAAGGCTGATTGCTTCAGGGCAGTGAGCACCCGCTCCTCAATATCTCCCTCCATCCCGTTGATGGTCGGGCCCCAGGCAATATTTCTGTATATCGATTTGGGAAATGGATTGGGCTTTTGGAATACCATGCCGATTTTCAGGCGAACCTCAACGGGATCAGTATCGGCGCCATAGAGATCATCTCCTTTTAGAGAAATCACACCGGTTTGATCAACATTCTCGATAAAATCATTCATCCGATTGAGTGAACGCAACAGGGTGCTTTTGCCACACCCCGACGGACCAATGATTGCGGTGATACTCTTTTCGAATATCGGCAATGTCACATTACGAACCGCCAATTCACCGCCATAGGCAATGGACACGTCTCTGATATCGAGTATTTTTGGCTTATCGCTAGTCACGTTATTCTGCTCGCTCGATTTCTCATTAAGATCCACATTCATACTACTTTTCCCGTCTACTGCCTCGGAAGCGAATATACACCGCAACTGAGTTCATCAATAACAACACCACCAACAACACGATGATTCCTGCTGATGCCAGTTCATGAAATTCCTGCTGGGGTCGCGCGGTCCAGTTAAAAATTTGAATGGGCAACGCCGTAAATTCGTCCATCGGACCTTCCGGTACGAAAGCGATATAGGTCAATGCACCAATCATGATCAGCGGCGCAGTCTCACCAATTGCTCTCGACAACGCGAGAATTACTCCCGTTAGTATCCCGGGGATCGCACTGGGCAGAACATGCGCCCTTGTGACCTGCCATCGAGTTGCGCCAACCGCAAAAGCTGCCTGGCGTAATGATTGCGGAACTGCCCTGATCGCTTCCTTCGAGGCAATAACGATCACCGGCAGGATGAGAAGACTCATCGTTAAGGCACCGGATACCACGCTACGCTCCAGATGGAAAAATCGTACAAACAAAGCCAGACCAAGGATTCCGTATACGATGGATGGAACACCAGCCAGATTGGCAATATTAATATCGATAAATCGTGTGAAGCGGTTATTCGGCGCATATTCTTCCAGGTATATCGCGGCCAATACGCCGGTGGGGATTGCAAACAGTGCAGTAAGACCAACGAGCCAGATAGTGCCGTACAACGCCGACTTTATACCTGCCTTTTCGGGGAAACGGGAAGGAAAACTGTCCAGAAACTGCAGATCGAGCCAGGGCATGCCAACCGTCGTCACCTGATAGATCAAAACACAAAGGATGGCCACGGCCACGCCCGTCACCGCTATACAGGACCAGCGAAACAGGGAGGCGATCAGATGTCGTCGCCGCAAGTTCGCGCTTATCATTCGTACGTCTCCTGGTACCGCCGCATTACCGCATTCGCCAACAAATTCAGACACAACGTCAGGGTGAACAGCACCGATGCGACCGCGAATAGCGTTTTATAGGTCAGGGTACCGGAAGGTGTATCACCCAGTGATACCTGAACGATATAAGCTGTCATTGTCTGGATACTTTCCAGCGGATTTAACGTCAGATTTGGCGTCGCGCCGGCAGCCAGCGTTACGGCCATGGTCTCACCAATCGCCCGTGAAATAGCCAGCACAAACGCAGCAAAAATCCCTGAAAGTGCAGCCGGTAAAACGACCCGTACAGTAACCTCAAATGATGTGGCTCCCAGAGAATATGCACCCTCTCTTAGGCTATCTGGAACCGATCGCAAAGCGTCGTCACATAAAGAAGCCACCATAGGCAGAACCATGATGCCTACAACGATAGCCGCACTGGCCGCGTTAAATACATGAGTACTACTCAATACCGCTTGCAACGCTGGTGTCACAAAGGTCAGGGCGAAAAATCCATATACCACCGTGGGTATTCCTGCCAGCACCTCTAACACAGGTTTAACGATGCTGCGGACTCTCTCACTCGCATATTCCGAGAGGTACACGCCGACTGCAACGCCTACCGGAAGTGCCACCAGAGATGAGCCAACAACGATCAACAGGGTTCCAGATAGCAGCGGCAGGATGCCGTAAGACTTGGGTTGCAATAATGGCGTCCACTTGGTGCCAAACAAAAATTCTATGATGGAAACTTCTACAAAGAAGCCGTAGGTCTCATACGCGAGAATGGAGATGACCACTACCGTGGTCAGCACCGAGATTGATGCGCAACTGAAGAACAGACCGTTGAGTATCCGCTCTCCAAACCTGGAGCGCTGTCCAGACAGGGAACTCATCAGTCTTCAATCAGCGTGCTGACAGGTGTGTCACCAGAATAGGCGGTACCAGTTTCCCTGGTGGCAACTCTCGCCAATGCAAGTTCATAGGTCTTGTCGGGCAATGGGATATAACCTACTTCTGATGATAATGTCCCGGCTTGCTTCAGATAAAAGTCAACAAACTCAGCAACTGCGGGATCATCAAGCGCTGTCGGATTAACGTATATAAAGATAGGCCGTGACAAAGGCGCATAGGTCCCATTGTTGATGGTCTCCTCGGTAGGGATTACCGGACCATCACCACCATCAATGGCGGCAACTTTGATCTTGTCCCGGTTCTCCAGATAATACGCAAACCCGAAATAACCCAGGCTATATCGATCACCCGCAATTCCCTGAACCAGTACGTTGTCATCTTCGCTAGCCGTAAAATCCGGTCGAGATGCCTGCTCTTCTCCGTTAATAGCCTTGGTGAAATAATCGAAAGTACCTGAATCAGTCCCCGGACCGTAAAGTCTGATGGTTTCTTCCGGCCATCCTTCCCTTACATCACTCCACTTTTCTACCGTGCTTTCAGGTTCCCAGATTTTCTTAAGTTCAGCTACTGTAAGTTGATCAACCCAGTCGTTATCGGGGTTTATCACTACCGATAAACCATCAAAAGCGACAGGCAACTCTATGTAATCGACCCCCGCCGTTGCCGCTCGTTCTATTTCGCTGGATTTAATCGACCTGGAAGCATCGTTGATATGTGTTTCACCCGCAATGAATTTCTTGAATCCACCACCCGTGCCGGAAACACCAACCGTCACCCGTACTCTGGGTGCAACGGCATTAAACTCTTCGGCCACCGCCTCACTGATTGGGAAAACGGTACTCGAACCATCAAGCCTTACTTTCCCTTCTAAGGGTGCCTCGGCATTATCCTGCCCACCCTGAGGAGATGAAGTCGTTTCACCTGAGTCACCACAACCGGCCAGTAACAGCGCAGATAGCGCTAGCGTAGCTATATTTCGCATCACATTGTTCCTTACTGAGAAGCGATGCATTTAAACCTCGAACTATTAAGATTAGTTAAAGAACCGGTAAATTTACTGCGCAGGCCTGGTGCGTAGGTTCACCCATGGAGAAATGACAGAGAATTAACAACCCTTTAATGAAATCTTTATTAAGATAATTTAACTTATCACCTCGATTTCCATACCTATATTCGTCGGAGCAAATAAATGAAGCAATTGACTACCGTCCTGGTCCTGATAACGGCCTTTTTTATTGACCCAGTGACCATACGCGCAGACGAGCTAGCCGATATCAAGGCTGATCTCGTTGCACTGTTGAGCCGGGTCGAGGCACTAGAAGCTGAAAACAAAGCGCTAAGAACAGCTACAGAGAAAGGCAACTGGTCCGATAAGGTAAGCATTAAGGGAGACCTACGTTATCGATACGAAGATATCGATGTTGAAGGTAGTAACGGCCGGGAGCGCAGCCGTGTTCGCGCCCGCATCTCGGCTAAGGCAGAACTGCCCAAGGATGTTGAGTTAGGTATTGGATTCGCCACAGGAGGTTCTGACCCAACCTCTACTAACCAAACACTGGGCAGCGGTGGGACCTCAAAAGGGACTGTGCTCGATTTTGCCTACTTCTCGTGGAACAGTCATCCCGGCGTTAACATCATTGGCGGCAAGTTCAAGAACGTTTTCTTCAGACCCGAGAAACACGGTTTACTCTGGGACGGAGACTACAATCCGGAAGGTCTGGCAGTCACCTACGACAATGGCAGCTTATTCCTAAACGCCGCACTCAACTGGCTGGAAAGCGATAGCAAGAACGCCAGCACAAGAGCGATGACAGGCCTGCAGGCAGGCTATGTCGCCAGCATCAACGACGCGACCCTGACCTTTGGTGCCGGATTCTATGATTTCCCGGTGAAGGATCGTGAGGTGTTTCGCGGTGACGACGACGATTTCTTCGGCAATAGTTTCACCTGTGCGGATCCCGCAACATTATCAGGATGCACCTATGACAACGATTACGAGGAACTCCAACTCTTCGCACATTTAAAAACAAGAATCGGTGACCAGCCATTTACAGTGTTCGCCGACTACGTAAACAACAGTGCAGCCAGTGACCACGATACAGGCTGGGCGGCGGGTCTTGTTATCGGTAAAGCGAGCAACCCGGGCACCTGGCAGTTTTCCTATACCTATGAGGATAAAGAAGCAGACGCTGTGTTCGCGGCCCTCACCGATTCCGATGTCGGCGGAGGTGGCACCGACGTCAAGGGACACATATTTAAAGGCGAAGTTGCTATCAGCAAGAATTGGAAAGTGGGTGCAATTTACTTCGACAACACCGACAACGCTCACGTAGGAACTCAGAAAGACTACAACCGAATCCAGTTCAATTCGGCATTTAAATTCTAGCTAATTCTTTGTGGACAAAAACTAGTTAATGTTTAAGAAAGTAAAGTAGCCGCCACAACGTGGCGGCTACCAGCGCATGATCAATCTCTCCTGAAACCAGCAGATCCGATACCTGTTCCATGGGAACCAACTGGACCTCCGTATGTTCCGTAGAAGTATTACGGATATCCGAGACTGGTTTCGCATTCGGCGCTACAAAGGTATGCAGGGCATTGGGGAAAATAGCCGGGTTAGGATTCAGTACACCTAGCGACACCAATTCATCTGTTTCAAATCCGGTTTCTTCCTTGCATTCTCGCGTCGCAGCCACGATTGGCTCTTCACCCGGGTCTACAAGGCCTCCAGGTATTTCTAAAGAGATTTTCTCTGAGCCATGCCGGAATTGTCGAACGCAAACGATCTCGTTCGACGCGGTAACTGGCACCACATTTACCCAATCGCTGGACTCGATGACATAAAACTGGTGCTCCTCGTCCGTTCTTGGTGAGATCGAGGTCGATTCATGCACACTGAACACTCTGCAATCGGCTATCCGGGACAATTCCTTGCGGATCCAGGGTTGAACATCGTCATTAGCCATTGCGTCTGCTCCTTGTTTTAGTTCACAGTGTTACTAGCTCAATCCATCAACTGGTACACCGGCACCATGTACCGCGATAGCGTCTTCGGATGTCAAAAACCCGATAACCTTCGCGAGGTGCTCTGTGGGTACCCACTTGCTGTGGTCCGCACCTGGCATATCCTGGCGATTACGTTCTGTATCGATGGTTCCAGGCAATATACAGTTTACATTGATGTTTTGTTCCCGAAGTTCAAGCGCCATACTTTCAGTCAGGCGCATCACCGCGGCCTTGCTCGCTGTATACACTCCCATCTTGGCAGCACCAGCAGTCGCGGCTCTCGCCGCGATGTTCACGATCTTGCCGCTTCCAGCTGTTTGCATATGAGGCACAACGGCACTCGCCATATTCATTATTGATCGAGTATTGAGATTGAACAGAAAGTCCCAGGTCTCATCTTTGGTCTCATGCACGTCGTCACCCATCAGGAAGCCGCCCGCAATATTACACAAGATATCAACACCCCCGAATCCATCGATAACTTGCTGCACTGCATCTTTAGCGGATTCTCTATCCGTAAGATCGCAGCTTACATAGTGGTTATTTTCGTTTTTCTCCGGGAACGCTGTGTCGAGCAGGTCATCGCTATAATCCAGAATAGCTATTCGGGCGCCTCGCTCTTCGTAATAGGCCACTACCGACCGGCCGAGTGCGCCCGCACCACCAGTCACCAGAACTCTTTGGTTATTGAACATGCAGTTTCACCAGTATTTAGGAACACCGCATGGTATCAAAGACCACTAATGACCAAAAATAAACTTGAACAGGTAAAAGAAGATAATCGCAAGGATAGCCCCAGCGGGTAAGGTCACCATCCATGAAACAAAAATTGTCCCCACCACGCGCAGATTGATCGCCGCGATGCCTCGCGCAAGGCCCACGCCAAGTACACCACCCACCAGCGTATGAGTCGTAGACACAGGCAGACTGTAGGCCGAAGCAACAACCACGGTTGATGCAGCAGCTAGCTCTGCTGCAAAGCCGCTACTCGGTGTAAGTTCCGTAATGTGGGTTCCAATCGTCCTGATCACTCGATATCCATATAGCGCAAGCCCTGCGACGATACCGCCCACCCCCCAGCAACAATAGCCAATGAGGCATCTGGGCCTCCTGAGCCACCATGCCTCCGCTGGAAACAATGCTGTTAATGGCCGCTAAAGGACCGATCGCGTTAGCAACGTCATTTGATCCATGTGCAAATGCCATAGAGCACGCTGTGGAAACCATCAAGACGCCAAAAACCTTCTCAACATTCAGCAGATCGTATTGTCTCGATTCAGTCACTCGACGAATTCGCAAAAGGGCAACAATACCAAGCATCATTATTCCTGCCGCAACCAGGACCGAGTAGCGCATGGCCTCTTGAAATGATAGTTCCAATCCGATGTGTTTGAGGCCTTTCACCATAGTCACCATGCTGATGACATAGCCCATCATGAATATATAAATGGGTACCAGACGCTTGGCCATTTTGAATGGGTCATCAGTATCAAAGATGAACTTGCGAACACTCATATACAGCAGAAAAGACATAGTGCCCGCCATCACCGGTGAGACCACCCAACTGGAGACGATCTCGCCGACCTTGCCCCAATTCACTGCATCAACAGAGATACCGACCGCTGCGAAACCCACAATAGCGCCAACAATGCTATGGGTTGTAGATACTGGCCAGCCAAACGTCGTCGCAATGAATAACCATAATCCCGCGGCAAGCAGCGCCGACATCATTCCATAGACCAGGAGCTCCGGTTCATCACCCAATAGTTCAGGGTCAATAATCCCCTTTCGAATGGTAGACGTGACTTCGCCCCCGGCAAGATAGGCGCCTGCAAACTCGAAAACCATCGCGATGATAATCGCCTGTTTGATGGTGATCGCCTTCGCGCCAACAGATGTTCCCATGGCATTAGCAACATCGTTCGCACCAACCCCCAGGCCATAAAAAACCCGAATAGGATCGCCAGCGCCAGCAGAATAGTGCCGTATTCCTCAATTACTCCCATTTACAACTTCTCCGTTAACGTGCGATCACGTACAACATTCGGTTTCCAACAGTTTGGGCATGGTCTGCAATGTCACCGATCCAATCGATGACCTTATAGAGGAACATGACATCAACCGCATTCAAGTCTTTTTCAAGTTCGTACAAAGCACTACGAATCTGGATCTGCTTCCTATCGGAGTCAGTCTCCAGTTCACCTAATTCAGCAATCATGGTTTCAATACGATCAATCTCTCGTGTCGAAAACCCTGAATCCAGCAACTCGTCCAGAGACTCCAACATCGATCGTGTTTTCTCGGTAGCGTCGATGGATATCTGTACGAACTCCATAAACCTCTCAGTTAAGGACTCCGGGACTTGCATTTTTCTACCCAGAACGATTCCCGCAATATCCTTGGCGCGGTTTGGTATTTCATCCTGAACCCGTACTAGTTCGAGCAAGTCTGATCTTGAAACGGGAAGAAATAGACTACTTGGCAAATTCAGTCGAATCTCTTTCTTTAACGCGTCCGCTTCATCTTCAATCTGAGAGATTGTGTCATAGCACTCAGACACCCTGTCCCATTCACCGCTACGCAGCGTTTCAAAGTATTTCCTTAGTGCGACAGTACACTCAGCCGCCTTGTTCATGTGTGCCTGGAGTGGCGTGACAGGAGAACGACCGAAGAGCTTTGAGAACATAGGACTGCGAGGCATAAGGGTCGATCCAATTGGTTTACACCAATTATAAAGATTTTTTAACAATTGGTGGTAACAATGATTCGAGCCAATATGGTATAAAGCCACCCCTATGACCGACCACCACAACAATCGCTTAGACGGCATGGCCGTCCTTTTAAGCGGGACATGTATGCTCCACTGCCTTGTCCTGCCAATCATGGTGACCTTGTTCCCCATTGTTCAAGGTACGTTGCTCGAAGAAAAGCACTTCCACTTAATTATGCTGGTGTTCATTCTGCCCACGAGTCTCATCGCGTTAACCCTCGGCTGTCGGCGTCACAAAGACCGTCTGACCATTGCCCTTGGCGCCATCGGCCTGCTCACCCTGACCATAACTGCCATTTGGGGACACAGTCTCTTTGACTACATGGGTGAGCGGATCGTTACCACCATCGGAGGATTGATTCTGGCCAGCGCCCACATTCAGAACTTCAGGTGCTGCCGCCACGTGGACTGCCAGCACGACGAGTCATAAGCCTTGAAAGCAGGGGTAACTGCCTGGAAATTCGGCACCAGGGGTATCGCCGCAGAACTCGCCGAGCAGGGTGAAATTGCCGAAGCAATTGGCTTCGATTCATTCTGGCTACCAGAGAATCACTTTACGGGAAGCACTGCCATTCCGGTGCCACTTATGCTCCTTGCCGCAATCGCAGGCAGAACATCAAGAATTGGCCTCGGCACCTCTTCTTACCTGTTACCTATTCGCAACCCCATACACGCCGCTGAAGAAGTTGCGGTACTAGACAGAATGTCCAACGGACGAGTCATTCTCGGTGTAGGCAGAGGTTACCGGGACGAAATGTTTAGGGTTTTCTCCATTCCACCTAAGGAGAAACGAAAGCGCTTTCGGGAGAACCTCGAGATCATGATTCAAGCCTGGCAGGGTGCTCCCATCATCGATGGCGATGATGAACCCGTTATATTAGCTCCACTGCCCGTGCAGAAACCCTATCCGCGCATCTGGGTCGCGGCTTTCGGCCCGCTCGCTATCAAACAGGCTGGAACCCTGGGGTTACCCTATATCGCCTCACCAATGGAATCTATCTCAACGCTTGAGGTTAACTACGCGGCACACCGACAACATGCAGCAGATTCCGGACATCTCGAGATCGACACCGTGCCTGTTATGCGCACGGTATTTATAAGCAAAAGCACCGCGGTATTGAATTCAGTTCGCGACGCGCTTGATGCAGACGACATCGATGATTGGGCCATCGTCGGCGATGAGGCTTTCGCCAAAGACAAGATCTCGGAGTACGAAGAAAGACTCGGACTTACCTATCTGATTGCAAGAGGACGGATTTCCGGTATCGAGGACAGTCTACAGATCGCTTCACATGAGTCGCTCGCTAAACTCATGCAACTCTAATCAACAATTTTGATTAGCTGTCCCGGTTCAGGCTGGCCATTTGGATACAGACCATTCATCACCCTTAGTTTATCCAGCGCGTAGTTCGTAATAGGTGACTGATTGGCCAGGTCTTCCATGGTGGTATCAACTTCCGCTCTTACCACCTGAAGCGTTGGCGTCTTGGCTCTCTTATGGTCATCTCGATCCATCTTGTCGAAACTGAAAATGGTCGCAATAAAGTCTCTATCATTGGCGATTTTCCGGAGATCGTGTTTTCCGGCGCCATAAAGCTCGTAAGCCAGACGACGCTTTGGGTCAAAAATAATTGCAAACCTTAGTGGTCTGGGGCCATAGACAGAACTAGCCCTATCCGCAATACCTAGAAAAGAAGGGAAACCTGCAATGGTGATATTTCTGCCCTCTCGCACCGAGAGACCCAGATTCTCGCGCACATAGTTCTCAGGTGTCGCGTCCTTATAGAGTCGGCCTGTGGTAATGAAAAACGACGCATCGGATGTTCTGGAGAAAATCTGTACGCCCTGTCTTGTCGGTTCTACTCGCCACTCGTCAGGGAATCGCAGCTTGATCCCTAACTTGGGATGAAAAAAGATGTTTTTCCTGATTACGCCAACCTGCTTTGTGCTTCCGTAAGTCAGGCCATTGAGTTTTTCCAGAAACTCATCGGTCTTGATAAATTCGTCATACTCCGCGACCAGATCCATCGACTCAGCGATCGCCTGCTTATAACGTGTATCGTGATCTGGGTGCGTAGACAGGAACCCGTGGTATACCTTCGGTTCACGCTTCTCCAGGCGGGCTTGTTCAATTTCAATGCGGTCTTTCGCTTTAAGAATCTCAATCGTACGCAGCATCGCTTCGGGACTGTAGCCTGCTTTGGCCATAAACCGAGCGCCAACCTCATCTGCTTCCAGCTCGTACTCCCTGCTGAACCCAGTGACCAACACACCCCCATACATGCTGCCCAACTCTCCGAGTCCTCCGGAAGCGACCGAACCCATCTGCGAATGAACTACGGCCGTAGCCACAGTGCTAAGGAGATTAATTCCCTGACTTGCCCTGTTTCGCCGGAGCGCGTGTTTCTCCGTCACATGTGCGACCTCATGGCCAAGCACTGCCGCCAACTCGGACTCTGAATTCATATGGGTGAGCATGCCTCGCGTGACATAGATGAACCCACCGGGCAAAGCGAATGCATTGATCATGTCATCATTGAGTACCGTAAACGTATACTCAAGATTGGGACGACTGCTGACTTGGGCAACACGCTCCCCAACCATCGTTACGTAGTCCTGGAGATTTTTGTCTCGATATACTCCGTACTGAGCAATAATCTTCTTATGCTCTTCTCTGCCGAGTTCAATCTCCTTCTCTTCAGACATACCGAAAGCGCCTGAACAAAGCAGGAGTAGCGTTGTTGTAGTTAACGCTGTAGTTAACTTTTTAGTTAAGAACGTTGTAGTTAAGAACTTTATCTTCATCGTCACGTTACTTTAGCATTCCCGTATCACACTGTTCCATTTACTGTCTCGACCGTTCAATGGGACTCTTACAACTCATACTAGAGATAGGATATGAACCTCACCTGAATCGCATCTCAGAACAAGTTACACCCGCTACCAATAGTTCAATACTCACTAAATAGACAAGGAATACAGCAATATGTTGCAACGTTCAGCAAAAAGACAGGAACCCATGGGTATACTGCAGATCTATATGTTGAGAAGGCTGATGTTGAAACCATGAACCGATACCTATGCGCTCTTCTAATTTTGTCTCTTGCGGTCATCGCCAGGGCAAACGATGCACTAGAGAGGGCCTCCCAGCATGAAATAAAAGGTGAATTTGAGCTTGCCGTAGAAAGCTACGAGTTAGCTATCGATGAAATCACAAAACAATACGGTGAGTTCAGTATCCATCTGTTTGAGCCGTTGTTGGGTCAGGGACGAAGCCTGAACGCTCTGAATGAGCCAGATGAAGCTACCCAACTTCTACACCATGCGGTCCATATTCTGCGTCGAAATGAGGGCGTTTATACCCTGGGTCAACTCGAAGCCGTAGATGAATTAACCAAAATGGCGATGCAGGCAGATGAGCCACTGAAGGCAGACAGCCAACAAACCTTCTCACATTTCATCAGCAAACGTTTCTATGGAGAAAGTAATCCGGAGCTATTACCTGCAGCGTATAGGTTAGTACATTGGCACATCGAAACCGGACAATTCACTAAAGCGTTGAATCTTATCAACAGAACAATCGAGAGTATGGAGGACCAGGATCTGGACAATGACCCCAGACTCATCGAAGCGCACTTGCTCGCCGATAAAGTCAGGCGTTTGCGAGGGACCTGTTGCTCTGAGAACAAGTTATCTGATGTCATTGAAATTCTTGAAGAGAATGCCGATCTCCCCATGGATGTAACCAATGAAGTATTTCTATCTCTGGCAGACGCTTACTTGATCAGTAAGAAACCCGAGGACGCCAGGGAATACTATGCCAAGGTCGATATTGCTGATAGCGACCCCATGCCCATCATCATGAGTGCGATCCTGGACCCAACAAGGTACAACCACACTCAAATGTATAAGCCACAACAACACCCGTACGGAACCAGACTCGTGAGGATGTCTCGCGAAGAACAGCTTTCCGCCAGCGCGCAACCCCCACAGCAGTTTTTTGTGCCTTTGGATCATCACAAATATGATGTTCGAATCCTGGACTCATTGGAAACCATAAACACCCGGGAAAAAACCAAAGCGCTTATTGGTAAGCCATTCCAGTTCTACTACGACCAGGTAAAAGAGCTTGTCCCCAGGGAATTCAGAGGTGATAACGCTTCAAAGGAGATCAAAATAACGCTTGATTTCACAGTAAAGAACGATGGAAGCTTAGAGGATATTGAAATAATTGAAACCAATGCACCGGTCAAACTAAACAGACTAATGGAACAGGTGATGTCCAAAGTAATTTATCGGCCTGCTTTGACTAACGGAGTCCCAATTACCAAAAATCATGTCCGTGTTACTCAAATTTTCGTCAGCCGTGATGAAGCCTGACCCGAGCGCAGCGCCACCATGGTAAGAGGTATCCTTACGCTGCTCCTACTATCCCAGCTTGCAACTGCCGCGGCTGACGAGGACATTTTTGATTTCTACTTCCACTCACTCTCCTTACCCGCGTCATCACAAGACGACTTCCAGCAATTAAGCCAACTCCTGGGGTACACAACGCTCGAAGACGCGATTGTATTGTGTGAACAGATCATCGAAGACAATTCGGGTCTCCAGGAAACAAACCCAGCGCTCTACGGAAAGCTGTTAGCTAATCTCGGCATGATTCTCAATTTTGGCGAATACTATGAGAATTCAATTGAGGCCCTGGACAATTCGATGATGTATCTGGATCGCTCCGTTCCTCAGTTCAGTCCCCAGCTAATTAACGTCATTATGGCTAAAGCTTCCTCGCTTATAAGTCTGGGTAAATTTGAAGAGGCGAAGCAGGAACTAAGGCGTGCCCAACACATTACCCATCGTGATGACGGCGTGTACAGTGCGACCCAACTACCCATTATTGAGAAACTCTTTAGGGTAAGTTATCAGGGAGGTGAGTATCTCGACGCAGACAGGCAGCAATTCTTTGCGCTGCGCGTGAGCGAGAGAGCCTATGGTTACGACAGCGAAGATCTTCTGCCAACACTGATTAGACTCGGTAGGTACTTTGCAGACCGCGGAGCCTTGACCCCACAATTCGGAGACAACGACCTGCGCTACTTACGCGAATCGTTGTTTCGACGGTCGCTGGAGTTGTATGAACGCGCCGTCAAAATTATTGAAGTTAATTATGGTCCCAATGACCCTCGGCTGGTTGAGCCTCTCCAGGGGTTATCTCGTACCCGACTCATGCAGCGTACCAACAATAAATCCGAAGAGGCTCTCGAGCGCGCACTATATGTCATCGAGAGCAACCCGACGACTGACCTCCCCGATCGGATCGACGCCATCATCAGACTGGGAGATCTATATACCCTGACATCGGATTCAAGAGCAGGAGATCTCTACCTGCGCGCGTGGAATCTTATGCACGAGAATGCTGACTACAACTGGCTGAAAGTGCAGGCTTTTGGCACTCCTACCAGGCTATATCCCAGAGCCCAAAGTATCGTATATCTTGACCGTCGACCCAACTCAGCTGACGGGGATTCAGAACTGTTTATCGATGCAGAATATACCGTAAAGGTCGACGGACGGGTCGGTGACGTTAAGCTCCTTGGAAAAAACGTCCCTAACGATCAAGTACGTCGTCTGCGTTCTCAGCTGGCGGCGTCGCGCTTCCGCCCAAGAATTGTGCAAGGAGAACTGGTTGAAACCAAGAACCTCATCATTCACCAGAGGTTTCGTGTCGCTGGACACATAGAAAAGAAATAGCGCTAGCTGTCGCCGACGATAAACTCGCGCAACTGATTGGCCAGCCCCTTACAAGCTGCATTTCCCGGCCGGGCGATAATGGGAATCGGAATAACAACACCCGCAATATAGGAAGTCCCCGACGCACCTGCACTGATCTGCCCTGCAGTCGTTAATTTGTCCAAATCCCAAATAGAGGCCTCATAGGAAGCATCCTGCTCCCAGTAACTCATACCAAAACAACCGCCACCAAAGGTCGATAGCGTGCAGCTCATAGAGCCTCCTTTGTCGGTAGTAACCGTATCTCCCTCTATCCAGGCAAGATATTTTACTTTCGCTTCATCAATTCGATCTCGCACCCCGGGTTCTGCAAACAATTTACCCAGATCCTCCGCGCTCGTAGGCGCAGTACGCGGCTCAAACCAGGGATATAGATCATCCTTGAACTCATCCTGAGGGATCAGTTTGATTGCGCTGCTTCCCGATGACAGCTCATCGACAATACAATCCGTAAAACTCGCTTCAGTTTCCCGATCGTTGTAGCTTGCCTTGCCCAGGATAACTATTGCCTCGTCGGTCTCTATTCCTGTCACTGCCTCACGAGACTGTTCAATTCGTGATGAAACACAACCGCTCAGAACCAGACTGAGTAACACAATGAGTTTTCTGTTCATCGATCCATTTCCCCTGTGTTTTCGGCCTCGGATTCCGGCGACTCGCTTCCATCGCTGCCGGACAGTTCTCTGTTAGACATCTCCTTGTTCGACAACAGGGTAGCAATCCTGGGTGTCACTTCAGTCGCGATCCTGGCCCCGCCATCCCTAATTGCAAGCATTGTGGCCTCTCCGACGGCTTTGCCAGCTCCGAACAATTCCCCTTCTGCTTTGCCATATCCAACAATCTTCCAGTTTCCGAGGTCATTGCCCTCATTATCCACCAGTGTGATCTGATACTCGATGGAGGCCTCATAGAAGGTCAAGGTTGAAATGGCAGGTACAAGGAATCCGTATTTCACTATTTTGGGAACCAGTACCGCATCGAACGTCCCTTGCTGCTCCACGGGCAATTCCCGAGCGTTAACTTCTGTGACATCAGTAAAAAGTGCATTGACCAGGTTTCGAAAGAACTTAAGGTTCTGACTGCCAAAATCAATCTCATAGGTCCCGGACTCAGGCATCGTCTCCTTGTGCTCGAATGACTTAAATTCATCCGAGTAATAGACACCCACGTTAGCGGGAACCCTTTCCACAAGCGGGGTCGGCAGAGTTCCGGTCACCGTGACAGTTTTGGTACAGGCAGCCTGTAACAAAATCAAAGCAACGGCGGTAAAGATTAATGACAAATTCCTGGTTTTTGGCTTATACACTTTGAGCTTATGCGCGGATCCCAAAGATTTAGTCCTCTGGTAGTACCGATAGTTCAAGAACACTTCTCCATTTCCCATCGAACCCCGTCTAAAATTCTAGCCGGACCCACATACTACTCGCGCCGCAGCTTGATTCCTATACTTTGAGAAAAGCAATTATTGGCCAGAACTATCAAATTGAACGATTACCTAGGAAAACCGGTCAAACTTTGTAAGCCGATTGTAACGATGCGGTCCAAACCGAGTCCGGTTTGATAGCAGTAAGCGCATAAATAGTGGTATACGTATGGATGGATATATTCAGTTAAACTTCAGCTTCGGTTTGCAACAATCCAAATAGACAAAAAAAGCGTACAGAAAAGATGAATAGATTAATTATCGCAGGCATTGGCACAACCGGGTTGCTGTTGCTGTATGCATGCGGATCGAAACCGCCGGGGCCACCCCCACCACCAACCTCTATGCCACCGTCATTGCCCAGCCCGTCGTCGATACCGAGTCCACCGTCATTGCCGAGTCCTCCGTCAATGCCCAGCCCACCATCGCTGCCGAGTCCTGGTGGTCAACCCTCACCTCCCTCCGGCCCCGACATATCGATGCCAAAACCAAGCTCACCAGGGGGTGAAAGCGGCGATAAAGGCGAACAACAGAAACAAGCAGGCAAAGACCTTCAAGAGGCTGGAGCAAAGGTCGCCGAGGCTGGGAAACAGCTGGGAGACGGCGCACAGGACCCTTTGATTCCCGATAGTGAATCACCGTCCAATTCCGACGACATCGTATTTGCAGATCAAGACGCCGCTCCTGGGCCGCAGTCTTCCGACCAGGCAAATGATCCTCTCGCCGAAGAAATCATGAAGGCTCAAAAGGCACTGGAAGAAGCAGGAATTGCCATACAAACCGCCGGTGTTACGCTGGAAAGTACCACTACTGATGATGAAATGGCCGCCGCTGAAGCGGACCTTGCCAATGCTCGCGTTGCAGTAATTGTCGCGGGCCAGGATTTAGCTGATTTGAAAGACATACTGCCCGAAGGTGACTCCGATATCGGCCAGGTCATTTCAGAAACTGAAGACGCCTTAAACGAAGCTAATGTAGCGATCGTGGTCGCCACACAGACCATTCTGCCAGGACTACCTGAAATGGCAGGCATGCCGGAGGGTAATGAAGAAGGCGACGGATCACCTGGCAAAAAAGGCGGTCGAACCGGAGAACTGGACGAAGAGCTTGAAGAGTCACTTGTCATCTTTGACGAGACGATCCTTGATGCAAGACGAGTATTAACCGACACGGCGCCGCCACCATCCCGTACATCAACTTCGTCCGGAAGAGTGGTGATTCCAGGCGTAGAAGCTGTTGAGGAAGGGATCCCCGGCGAGGAAACCGGTCCAGACCTGTTGCAAACCGGCGTTTCCCCCTCTGAACCTGAAAAACCCGAGGATATAAACATTGCTACAGCCGCGATACCTGACGATATACCAGATCCCCAGGGAGATGACATTGTGGCCAAACAATTGAGAGAAGCGGCGATAGCCGAAGAAGATCCTGAACTGAAGGAAAAACTATGGGAAGAATACCGTCGATACAAGGCTGGTATATAGGAGGACGCATGAAAACACTACGCATCTTTCCCGCCTTTCTCCTTAGCCTGATTTTACTGCAGGGATGTACGTCAACGAGGGTCATCACTGCTAACTCAACTCCGGCTATTCAGGCCCAGGACACCCTACCTAGCAGTCTACTGATGGATATAGGTATTACGCCCTTTGACCCAAACATACCCGAAGCGGAAGAGGATCTTGAGAAAGGATTCATCATTCCAGATGTACGAAGAGCAGAGTCCGGCTACATGGCGTACCATCTGAAAGACACCCTGGAGCTCACAGGTAACTGGGGTGCCGTTCGTGTCACCCCAACGTTGACCAACACAGTGGACCTCCAGGTTATGGGACAGATCCTGCTATCTGACGGCGAGCAATTGGACGCTCGCATCTGGGTGATCGACTCTACCGGTCGAACCTGGCTAAACAAATCCTATAAGGATACTGCAAGCAAATTCTCCTACGAGGCGATCAAAGAAGATCCATTTCAGGACCTCTACAACGACATTGCCAACGATATACTAATGGCGAGAAACAGGATGTCCGCGGCAGAAATCAATAACATTCGCCAGGTATCAGAATTGAAGTTTGCCAAAAGTCTTTCACCTGATGCATTCGACAGATACCTGGTTGAAGACAATGGAAGGGTACAAATCGCCCAGCTTCCTGCCGCCGATGACGTCATGCTAACCCGTGTAGAAAACATCAAAGAACGTGAATATCTGTTCGTGGACACCATGGACGACTACTACGGTCGCTTCTACACGGACATGCGCGCGTCATACGATGAGTGGCGCCTATCTACCTATCAGGAAGCTATCCTCCTTCGGGAGTTGCAGAAACAGTCTCGCAACAGATTAATCGGTGGCGCTGCGCTAGTCGCTGCCGGAATATACGCGGGTAGCGAAAGCTCCACCTATGCCGAAACACTAGCGTCAGCAGGTGTGGTATCCGGCGGGGTCGCCGCGATTAAAAGCGGGCTCAACCGGCGCAAAGATGCTGAGATACATGCGCAATCCTTACGTGAGCTAGGGCAGTCCCTTGGAGGGGAGATAACTCCCTATGTCCTTGAAATAGAAGGTAAAACAATCGAACTTAGCGGGACAGCGTCCTCACAGTATACGCAGTGGCGCGACTTGCTGAGACAAATTTATACTGAAGAAACAGGTCTACCGGTAGAACAATAAGAACTGCCGATAGTTGTGACATGGCTCACCAAAAGGAAGGACAGGACTTTTCGAGATTTACGCTGCTTGACTGCATCAGCGAACGCGAAGTTGTAGATGCCTGGCAGGCCCTGGACCGAGAACTAAACGAACGGGTTTATCTCAAGCTATACAAGAATCCGATCTCTTCGGAGAACCTGGCTGAGATTCAGACCTATATTGCAAAAAGCAAAGGTCTGATTCACCAGAATATCGTACGCACTTTCGAGGCGGGCGAGGAAGATGGTGTTTCTTACATCAGTCAACAGTACGTCAAGAACACCGGACCGTTAGAGCTGGAAGGGAAATCATTTTCAGAATGCTGGCCTATGGTGAATACACTAATCGATACACTGGCATTCACCCATTCCCTCGGTCTTGCGCATGGCAACCTAAGTCCCGGGAGCTTGATACAAGATGAAACCGGGAACCTTCGTATCACCGGATTTGGTATTCGACTCGATGATGACAAGTATCCCGCTTACCAAAGTCCCAACTCCGATGACGTGATTGACCCAGCTGACGATGTTTACGCCCTTGGCGCTCTCGTCCATAGAATTCTCACTGGTCAGGAATTGATACCAGGTTCACCGGATACAGGTTCATTACCTGCCGACGTCCAGGCAGTAATTCTTGGCATGGTCGAAATCTCCGATTACGACAGAACCAGAGATCTTGATCACGTTCGCGAAGTACTTTCTCGCTACGCCGACTCCATCAATCCTGACTCCTCACTCATAGCGGACAACTCTTTTGCCAAACCAAATGAATTACCGCAGGTTCAACCGGAACAAGCCGTCCACCACAACGTTCGTGAACGCAGACAAATTCCAACAAGTGTGGCTCTTATCGGCCTGATTATTATCATTGGTCTGGCTGGGTTCGTGTTCATATATCTACCCGGCAATCAGACCGTGGAGCTGGAAGCTCCTGTCGGGACTATAGTAGAACCACAAGCCAAGCAAACACTGACCGAAGAACAACCCAAGATCGAAGAACTTGCGCCGATGGAAATCGCCCAGATTGAGTTCGCAAAAGAAGAAGGTAAATCTACCGCCAGTCAGGTAATTCGCCTTCAGGTAGAGTTGGAAGATCTTGGCGTTGTGCTCTGGGCAAAAGAGCAGTTCGATGCTCTGACCAACCAGGCAATTTCCGGTGATGATCTATATAGAGAAGAGCAGTACCGAGAGGCACTGGCTGTCTATGAACAAACAATCGAGGAATTAGAGCAACTAGTCAATTCCGCCGAAGAAATTCTTGCCAACAACATCGAATCGGGAGACACCGCCCTGGCCCAAGGTGATGCGGATCAAGCACTCACCGCCTTTATTGTAGCTACAGCTATCGATCGGGAAGACCAGTCTCTAAAAGACAAACTTGATCGCGCGGAAAATTTGCGGCTTGTCCTCGCCAGCATGAAGTCAGGTGAGGCTGCAGAAAAAAATGGCGAGTTCGATGCTGCACTAACTCATTTTACGAAAGCGAGAGACCTGGATTCCCTTTGGACGCCCGCACAGCAAGGAATAGTGCGCTTAGAAGGACTTATCCGACAACGTCGGTTCGAAGACGCCATGTCGAGCGCGTTTTCCGCATTGGCGCGCAAAGATTACGAACAATCAAGAACAGCTTTTAACGAAGCAGCGACAATAGTTCCGAACTCGACGGAGCCGGAGGATGGCATCCTGCAAATCGATCTTGCAGTGAGAATGGATGAGATCGATACACTGAAGGAAGCAGCAGACAGGCACGTCAATGAAGAAAGCTGGGCAGAAGCAATCGAACAGTTCGAGGCCGTATTGGCGCTTGATGATTCTCTGATCTTCGCACGCGACGGATTAGCCATCGCAAAAGAGAGACTGGACCTGGAAAACCGATTGAAGCGATTTATGAATGACCCCACTATCATGAAAGACGATAGTGAATTGAATAGCGCCAGACGCGCAGTCGTCGATGCGAGCAGAGTGGCCAGGCAAAGTCCCAATACCGCGAAACAGATGAATTCCCTTTCGAGACTAATCTCTGTTGCAAGAATTCCAATCAGTGTTGTCATCACATCAGACGGTCGTACCGACGTAACGGTCTACCAGGTTAGACATCTGGGCAGGATCGACTCGACCGATATGCAGCTCTACCCTGGCACTTATACCATCGTGGGCAAGCGTTCTGGTTACCGTGACGTACAACATACTTTGCGCCTGATGGCAGGTACCACGCTGGATCCTATCAACATCAAATGTGTAGAAAAGATCTAGATCATGAATGACCAGAATATCGACGCCAATGCAGAGCTGGAAGTTAGCGAGTTTAGTCGCGCCGATACCACGGGAGTCAACCGACGCAGGATTTTAAAGCCTGTACCGCTGAGTATTGCCCTCGTGTTTACCCTACTCGGGGCCGCAGCACTGTTTATCGTAACTGCGGGCGCTGTAAAGTTTGACATCACGCCTTCACCCGACTCTCTCGAAATTACCAGTGGCTTCTTCAGCTATCGACTTGGGGAACGGTTCTTGATGTTGCCGGGTGACTACACCATTAGGGCAACTGCCGCTGGTTACCATGAATTCGAAACGGAAGTCACCGTGAGCAGCGATCCCAACCAGGAGTTCGAGTTTTCAATGTTGAAACTTCCGGGAATCCTCAATGTGGCCTCAACCCCTGTCTCCGACGCAGAAGTATTCGTGGATCAGGTCTATATGGGTAATACGCCCCTGACCATCGACATCGAACCCGGATTGCACGACATTCTCTTTCAAAGCGATCGGTACCTGCCCTACCAGACTGAAGTCGAAATCGAAGGTCGCAGGGTAGAGCAGACGGTCGCTGCCGAACTATCACCTGCCTGGGCGATAGTTACCGTCAGTTCCGAACCACCCGCCGCCGATGTCATGCTGGACGGGACAACCCTTGGCCAATCACCATCGACTATCGAGGTTCTTCAGGGCGAACACACCATAGGCCTGAAAAAGCAAGGCTTCAAACTCTGGCAATCGAATATCGAAGTGAGTGCCGGGCAAGAACTATCCCTGGATCTCGTTTCGCTCATCAAATCTGATGGGAAACTATCCATCAGCACCAATCCCATCGGCGCGAATATCACGATCGCAGAACGCTATCGGGGACAAAGCCCCCTTTCTATATCACTGGCACCGGGAAATGCCTATGAGATTCTTCTGTCGAAGGCGGGATTCGAGCCCATCAGGAGATCTGTCAATATCGAGCCAGACCAGGACATTGCGCTTAACCTGAAAATGACCCCTGTGATGGGCGTCGTTCGCCTACAGGTACAGCCAGAGGGCGCTGAACTGTTCCTAAACGGGAAGAGCATCGGAGATACTTCTCAACGTCTGAACCTTACGGCAACGCGCCATAAGATCGAGGTGATCAAACCAGGTTTCGCAACCTATACCGCAACGATCACGCCTCAGCCTGGCCTGGCGCAGCAAATGTTGATCAACCTGCAGACTGAAGAAGAGGCAAGAGCAGCAGCAATCCCAACCGTCATCACAGCGATGCAAGATGTAACTGCGAACCTGATTATCCCGGATAAGTTGGCGATGGGCGCAAGCCGCCGTGAACCCGGGCGTCGATCAAATGAAATTGAACGGCAGGTGCAACTCACTCGTGCTTACTATCTCGGGACACACGAGATTACCAATCTTGCCTACAAGGATTTCGATCCTTCTCACAACTCCGGGATGCTGGGGCGATCTCTGCTGAGCGACGACGAACGACCTGTGGTCAATACGTCATGGGAACGGGTCGCTAGGTTTTGTAACTGGCTTAGCCTGAAAAATGGTTTGCCCGCGGGCTACGAACAAGTGGGAAATATCTGGCGTCTTGTTCAGCCAGTTAACACCGGATTTCGCCTTCCTACAGAAGCCGAATGGGCCTGGGCTGCACGCTACGATAAGGGTGACACACCGACTCGATTCCCCTGGGGAGACAATATGCCTCCACCCGCGGGGTCGGGAAACTTTGCGGACGAGTCGGCCGCTAATATGGTTCCGTACCATGTAGTGGGTTACAACGACACCTACCGTGGACCCGCACCAGTTGGCAGTTTTTCAGCTAACGAGTTCGGAATTTACGATCTGAATGGCAACGTTTCCGAGTGGGTCAACGACATATACACCGCGAGTTCGGGGCGAGAGCTACTTATAGATCCTACCGGACCTGAAACTGGTGACTACTATGTAATCAGAGGTTCCAATTACACTAGCGGGCGCTTTAGCGAATTACGATGGACCTATCGAGACTACGGTAAAGATCCTCGACCGGATGTTGGTTTCAGAATTGCGAGGTATGTGGAGTGAACATTTTATTACTTGTTCTGTGTGTACTGCTGCTTTCAATACCCAACCTCGCCCTCGCGCAGGCAGACCCAACATCGGTAACTAACAAAACTGAGAAAGAAGTGGTCAAAGACGTTGAGCCAGATTCCGACAAAAAAGAAAACCAGACCAGGCGCAGTTCCGAGCCAGCACCAGAAGCTGACAGATTGAAAGAAAGAGACCTGGGAGATGCCTTTCGGCGATTTGTCCCAAGTGAGGCAATCAGTGCAGACAATGCCGTGCCGTTCCCAGTCGACATTTAAGGAGTCACATGAAAAGACAATTACCTGTTGAGTTTATATTCCAGCTGTTTTCACTGTTCGTCGCTATCATCTTGATTCACGGGATCTATGTTTCCATCGTGCGACCTAACGCGACTGCCGTCCTGGAAGAACAGTCGATTCAGGTTAATGCGAACCCCAACTATGTCCCCGAACGATCGCTTTTCGTCGTTATAAAAGATCTTGAACAGGAAGCCTGCTTCATTCTGATGTTGTGGGCTATTTCCTTAATGGGCTACAAATCTCTGACATCTCTTCGCGAGAGGAAAATTTTGGAAATGGACCTGATTCCAGTGAATCAGGGAACCAGCATATTGCCGGAAGACACACGAGAATACTCCAGACCTATCCAGGCGTTGCCTGAAAATCAGCAAAGTTACTTATTGCCAAGAGCGCTATTGACCGCGCTTCATAGATTCCGATCTACACGAAACATACAGGATGTATCTAACTCCGTGCGAGCAATATGTGAATCAGAATCAGAGCGCCTCGACTCAGAGCTATCAATGATTCGTTATATCGCCTGGGCGATTCCATCTATTGGCTTTCTCGGTACGGTGCGCGGTATTGGTCAGGCCCTGGGCCAGGCACACAAAGCGGTTCAGGGTGATATCGCAGGAGTCACGCAAAGTCTGGGTGTGGCTTTTAACTCGACGTTCGTTGCCCTATTGATCAGTATTGTTGTCATGTTCCTGATGCACTATCTGCAGCTTACCCAGGAGCGGATGGTCCTCGATACAGAGGAGTATTGTGACAATCGACTCATCCAACACCTTCAGAGCTGAAAAGGACCAGAACGGTGACTCTAGGAATTATTGAATTAAACGACTCAGGTATTCAGGTTGCCGTCGATGGTGATCTCGTTGCAACGAGCCCCGGCTATGCCGTCCTGGACGGAGAGAAACTCCTTGTAGGCAATGAGGGAGCCCAATTCTCTCGACTACTCCCAACCTGGACTAATAATCGTTTTTGGAATCAACTGAATACCGATCCGATACCCAATGCAACAGGGGCCGTCCGCCACCATGCAGATCTGGCGTTTGCCCATTTGGAGTCTCTTTGGGAACAGATAAAGGATAGTGCTGACCAGGTTATTTTCCTTGTGCCAGGTTTTTATGACCGTTCGAATCTGGGTTTACTACTGGGGATGGCCAAGGAGTGCAATATTCCAACGGCCGGCATCGTCGACACCTCACTAGCGACCGCCTCCGAGCAGGCATTACGGGAAACCGTACTGCATCTCGATATTCACTTACATCGAATCACGCTGACGCGTCTTGCTAACACGGCGAATTTATCCCGTACCGATTTCACTACAGTGTCCGAGTCAGGAATCTTCACGTTATGGGACCGGTGGGCAAATGTTATCGCCAATCAGTTTATTCAGAGTTCTCGTTACGACCCCATGCATGAAGCGGGTAGCGAACAGGCGCTCTATAATCAACTTCCCGGGTGGATCACCAACCTGGAAACCTCAAGAAGCAACTCATTTAACCTGGACCTCGATAACATTAGTCATTCAGTTGCGATATCTGCAGAGCAACTAATGGCTGCCTGCACTCCTCTTTACCCACAAATAGTACAGTCAATTCGTAACCAGGTACGTGGTGATGAAACTGCGACATTATTGATGTCCCATCGATTTCGGGGATTCCCAGGGCTCAAAGATTCACTGAACCTGCTGGAGAATGTCGACGTCGTCGAGTTAACTCCGGAACAGGCCATCCAGGGCGCCCTGACACATGCCGAAAAGATTATTCCAGGCTCCGGCACAATTACCCACGTCGTTAATCTGCCAATCACAGCAACAAAAGTCGTGGATGACATCGTTAAGACTCGACGTGCAACCCATATGCTTTACGAAAATCACGCGGTGTCAATTGGACAATCATTCAAGCTGTCTGCAGATTTCTCTAATGGGGTTAAGCAGGACCTGTCCGCACGGATCTGTACCATATATCCAAGAGGCGCCGAGCTATACATTGATATTCACTCAGCAGAAAACCTGTGGATCAATGACGCACCAGCGACGGAACAGGCATCACTACAACCGGGTGACATTATTCGCGTTGGCGATCATTCAATAACTTTAATTTCGTCCAGCTAGGCACACAATGCTTAGCTTCCGAAAAAGAATCTACTGATGGCAAAGCGTCGGGAATTAAACGTCTTTAGCCTATCCTTCCTGGACGTTATGTCCTGTGGGTTTGGCGCCGTCATTCTCATCTTCATCATTATTAATCACTCGACCGAAACCACGAATCTGGAAATCAATGCACAACTACTCGCCGAAATTAAGGAAATAGAAGAAGACATCGAGGATGAAACTGAAAATCTGATCGCGATCAAAAACACCATAGATGAGACGGAAGACGAGATAGTCACCACCGAGGAACTCATCCAGCAACTCGTCCAGGCGATCAAGCAACTTGAAGCACAGATAGCAGCCCAGCTTGGTACGAGCGAAGAGGAGATCGGTAAGCTCAAGGCCGATTTAAAAAGGCTGGAGGAGGAAGCAGCGCTCCTTGAATTGAGTCTTTCCGAGGATGTCGAAGGTGGTGAAAACCTTTACAGCTTTGTCGGTGAAGGAGACAGGCAGTATTTGACCGGACTGAAGATTGGTGGGGAGAACATTCTTATTCTGCTCGACACGTCAGCGAGTATGCTGGATAAAACCATCGTCAATATCATACGGACACGAAATCTACCTGACGCAGAGAAGATTCAAGCAGACAAGTGGCAGCGCGCCGTCCGCACAATCGAGTGGATCACTGCCAATATGCCAAGAGATTCAAATTTTCAGTTGTTCACTTTCAATACGCTTGCGCAATCTGCAATACCCGAGAAAGAAGACCAATGGCTATCTACCGGGAATAAAGAGGATCTGGAGAAAGTTATCGAGCACGTAAAGTCAGTCATCCCTGCTGGAGGGACGTCCCTGCATCATCTCTTTTCCAAAGCCAGATCATTCGATCCTCCACCGGACAATATATTTCTCATCGTCGATGGCTTACCAACACAAGGATTCGATGAGCCCACCAGCACCGTAGTTTCCAGTCAGGAACGAAACCAGTTGTTTGTCAGCGCGCTTTCCGAAGTGCCCGTGAACACACCAGTAAATATTATTCTATTTCCGATGGAAGGAGACCCGCTAGCAGCAGCGTCCTATTGGCGACTGGCCCAGATCACCACCGGCTCTTTTCTTGCGCCTTCAGAGGACTGGCCCTGATGAAAACGAAACGTAGAGAAATTGAGGGCGTTAGCCTTTCCTTCCTTGATGTTATCAGCTGCGGATTCGGCGCACTTATCCTGCTTCTGGTTCTAACCAAGGTTTTTGAACCTGTGGTTCTGGAGGACACGATCGAGAATCTCCAGGGATACCTGGCCGCATTGCAGGAAGATCTTTTTAATATTCGCGGCGAAACCCGAGACCTCAATCGTGAAATGATCCGCAAGGAAGACCTGCAGGTCGATGAAATCAAGAAGCTCACCGAGCTGCAATCCGACCTCGAAGCCCTGCAGGAACAGTACGAAATTGTAGTTAGAAAAACCAAGGTAAACGATACAATCGAGGGGCGACTAACCATCGCCAAACAGACTCTCACCGAAGAGATGCAAAGACTGTTAAAAGATTACCAACGTAGCGCTCAGGATGACACCATCGGTGGTATACCAGTCGATAGTGAGTACGTCATATTTATCATAGACACGTCTGGCAGCATGTATACCAACGCCTGGCCTCTGGTCGTTCAAAAAGTTGCTGAAACCCTGGAGGTTTATCCTCGATTGAAAGGTATCCAGGTCATGAATGACATGGGTAACTATATGTTTTCGCAATATGCCAATGAATGGATCCCAGATACCGCCGCGCGGCGAAATGCCATTGTAGATCGACTGCAAACCTGGAACGTTTTCAGTAATTCAAGCCCTGTGGAAGGGATCACAAAAGCGATATCCACCTTCTACAAACCCGGCAGAAAAATCAGCCTTTATGTTTTTGGCGATGACTTTTCCGGAAGATCGGTAGAACAGGTAGTTAGCATTGTCGACAGGATAAATCGCGCGGACGCCGAAGGTAACAGACTGGTGCGCATACATGCAGTTGGCTTCCCAGTATTGTTTTCCCTGCCACCACGCTATCAGGCTTCAGCTATTCGCTTTTCGATACTAATGCGAGAATTATGTATTCGTAATGGTGGAACTTTCGTCGCGCTGAATGATTTTCGCCTGTTCTAGGTAATCCATCACCAACGCAGGCGAACTGAATAAGTTACCGTCTGCCTCTCGGACTTACCAAGACTAAGGGTGTACGCCAGCGTTGAGCTATCCGTTTTTTCACCCTTGTGACTCTCTTTGACCACCCGCCAGTCGCCATGGATCTTCTCATGAAGATGCACCACGACCGGCTCATCTTTATGATTTTGAACCACGACCCGGTGACCAATCTCTAACGCCCGGTCCCCTACCCTGCGGAATTCTGTCTGCCTTTTCTCGGCTGTTAAGTCGAATGCCTTGCCGAGCGTTATCTCTACCTCGTCGTCTACCGGCACATGACCGATTCGGTCTTCTCCTGCTAGTTGAGGACTACCCTGGCTGTTGGCTTTAAAGACTCGAATTCGACCGGCTGGTAACGGCTGCTGTGTGTCGTTTTCAAATTTAAGGACGACATCGAATTTGTGCTCGACAGGATCAGACATTTGATGTCGCAAGGCCTCAGATCGCAATACGTAGGACTTCTCGACATCAATATGCAGGGCTTCCATTAGCTTAAGCTGCTTTTGTTCATTGTCGCGCAGCGTCGTTCTGCCGTTCACGTCGTACTCGTGATACTCGAAGAAGTCCTGACGCGTCGGCAGGCCCATTGAGGACTCAGCCTTTGCCAAACTCATCCGCCGGTCTGCCTGAAAGGGTTGCACGCCCGTCACCACGACATTCGATACTCGATTGACCTGTCCCGACACGAGCGATACCTTCGAATCCGTATAGGTCTTGCCACTCGCATTGTGAATGGTAACCCAGGTGCGTAAGTCAATCTCTGACTCATCCCCCGATAACGTGGCGATGAAATCTGCGTGCCATGAGACGTTGTTGGTCAGATAAGTCGTCATTACATTCTGTTCACCGGAAAGCTTGTTATCCAGCAACCATACAAGGATGGGCTCCGCTGACAGATCGTCAGGAAAATGAGGTAGCGAGATTATTCCTTCGGGCTCGATTTCAATTTCGTCGCCAAACTATACAACCTCTGGATTGATCGACAACAACGTACCCTCGCGCAGCACCTTCTCGTAGGTTGTCCCCTGCAACACACTCCGGGAGTACTTCAGCTTGCGGCCAATAAACCGTTCGAGCAATGCCGATTTGTTCAACAGATCAAATCGATAATTTTGTTCAATAATCCTCAAACCGGCCTTGCTGGAGGTTACGATTACCGATGTTGGATCAACATCTCTTGCAATACCCCGGTATTCAAGTTCATACGTACCCTGGGGTAGAACAATATCTCTTGAATCCTTCACTACCGCGAAGTTGCCCTCATACACGGTGACCATTAGATCGCTGGTATCACCACTTTCAAGAACCAGGTGGGACGTCTGTGCCTGTGCAAATAGCGGCGCCACCAGCAACCCAAAGATAATTCTACGAATCATAGATGCTCCACAATTGATTAAGGAATGGTACTAGTATATGACCGGACTAGCGACCCTATTCCGACAAACAAAAAGTCCGACAAACAAAAAATCATTTCCAAAAAGAGATATATTTATTCCCACCGCCCTATCGTTCATTCATATGCCCGAGTATCGATTCAACCTAAACGGTGAAAACAAGCAAGTCAGTGCTTCCAGCAACACGACGTTACTGCAGGTGTTGCGAAATGAACTGGGTGTGTTCAGCGTAAGGTATGGCTGTGGCAAAGAGCAGTGCGGGGCCTGCGTTGTCCTGCGGGACGGTAAATCTACCCACGCGTGTACTGCTCTGGTTCACGAATGCCAGGACAGCTCCATCTCTACAATCGAAGGACAACAACATCCGTTACAGCAGGCGCTAATCGCTGAGAACGCGGGTCAATGTGGCTACTGTCTTTCGGGAATCACTATGACAGCCATCACGATGCTTGAAGAGAACCCCAACCCGGATCGAAAGCAAATTCAGGAAGCGCTTGCGGGCCATCTCTGTCGTTGCGGCGCACACAACAGAATCATCAAGGCAATTGAACGCGTGATTGCTCGTGGCTGAGCTTCCGCCGGCACTGCTGCAAAACCCACTCCTATCCACCTGGATTAGGTTTGAGGGCTCACGAGTCATTGTACATACAGGTAAAGTCGAGCTGGGCCAGGGTATAAGCACAGCGATAGCGATGATTGCAGCAGAGGAACTCGACGTCGAACTTGATCAAGTCAATGTTCTGACTGGTCGCACTGACTCCGGGCCCAACGAGTTTATTACCGCTGGCAGCATGTCAATCGAAGGCAGCGGACTCGCAATGCGTCATGCGGCAGCTGAAGCGCGAGGGATCCTGTTGCACCGTGCTGCGCAAAAATTTGGCATCGATGCTGACCAGTTGGAGATCAAACGAGGAATTATTCTGATCCAGGGTGGTAACGAGCGAATTTCCTATTGGCAGCTACTAGAGAACGAACAACTCGATTTGCCCGCAACTGGTAGCCACACACCCAAGTCGCCTGGTCAGTATCGTATTGTGGGCAAGCAAGCTCAAAGAATAGATCTGCCCCACAAAGTTTCAGGTGGCAGACCTTTTATACAGGACACCACTGATGTAGATCATGCAAGAATTGTTAGACCACCGGTTTTAAGCTGGACATTGAAATCCATTAACGCCGAAGGACTTGAACCTGAGGTCGATCTCGTAGTTGACGGAAACTTTGTCGGAGTAATAGCTACTGATGAAACGTTAGTGGTGTCAACAAAGCTGGCACTCGAAAAAAGCATTATTTGGGACCGAGGCAGCACAGCACCGGTCCCCGATGATCTCGGCGCCTACCTGCGAGACAACGCTGATCTCAATCTTCTTGTCGAAGACGGCACGCCAACGGATACGCCTATCCCTGAGATGCTGGAAGCGATCGGGAAGACCATAGAGGCAAGCTATTCCAAACCCTATCACTTACATGGTTCCATTGGTCCGTCAGCGGCGATTGCAGAGTTACAAACAGATGGCAAACTAGTTATCCAAAGCCACTCCCAGGGGCCATCTATTCTTCGCCAGTCTGTCGCCAAGGTATTGCGGATGGATCCAGAGAAAATTGATGTCATCCATCGTGAAAACGCCGGATGCTATGGGCACAATGGTGCTGACGATGCGGCGATGGATGCCGCTCTTCTTGCGTTTCATCGCCCGGGCATTCCAATACTCTTGAAGTGGCACCGCCATGATGAGCACCAATGGGAACCCTTTAGCCCGGCCACGGTTATCGACATGAATGCCACGGTATCTGATGGCCGTATCCAGTGCTGGAATGCAGACATTTTCAGTCAAAGTCATTCCGGGCGTCCTTCTCCTAGCGACGACACGTCAAATCTAATTGCCGCGTGGCAAAAAAGTAATCCACTACCGCGACCAAAGGCCGCACCAGGTCGTGGGCCGCACGGTGGCATCCATCGAAATGCAGACCCGTACTACAACATTCCTGCAAAACGAATAACCAAGAATCTCGTGACGGACCAGCGCGTGCGAACATCATCGACCCGATCCCTGGGCGCATTTGCCAATGTGTTCGCGATAGAGACCTTTATGGACGAACTGGCGCACCGCACTGATACGGATCCTGTACTTTTTCGTGAGCGACATTTGAGTGACGATCGTGCTATCGCCGTACTCAAGGACGCAGCAGAACGACTAAACGAATATCAATGTCCAAGCCTTAAGAACCAGCTGACTGGCAAAGGAATCGCTTTTGCGCGTTACAAAAATACCAAGACCTATGCGGCAATTGGTGTTGCGCTAGCTGTCGACGAGCAAACATTCGATATCACCCTGCTGCACGCTGTTATCACTGCTGACGCAGGGTTGATCATCGATCCTGACGGACTGGCAAATCAATTGGAAGGCGGCATGATTCAGGCCGCAAGCTGGACGCTAAAAGAGGCCGTACAATTCGACAGCGATGGCATCCCTGGAGCGGACTGGGAAAGCTATCCGATCCTGACCTTTCCCGAGATTCCGACCGTAGAAGTTAATCTATTGGATCATCCCTCTGAACCGAGTGTCGGCGCTGGCGAAGCCACCCAGGGACCGACGCCCGCAGCTATCAGCAATGCCATCTTTGATGCAACCTCATTACGTATACGAGACATCCCATTTACATCGGACCGACTGCGCAGTCTCGCCTTGAATTGAAACATGCGGTTACTGGTATACTCCCGTCTTTTGGATCGGAGGGATGATGTCCACCGTAAAGAAGCACAGGGCAAAGAAGTTCAATCGCGCCACCGAGGATGTCGGCAACATCCTGGCAATGGAACACGTCAATGTAACCGTCCCGGATCAGGCCCTCGCAACCAATTTTTACGTCAATGGAATGGGCTTTACTCGTGACCCCTATATGGATTTCGGGCCTCGCAATGTCTGGATTAACGTAGGAAATCAGCAATTTCATTTACCTACCAGCAAGCCCCAGGTTTTACGCGGCCACGTTGGCGTCGTCGTACCAGACCTGGATGAATTGGAGCTCCGACTTACTCGGCTGGCGCCACGACTTAACGAAACACAGTTCGCTTTCCGACGATCAGCAGACGCCATCACCGTTACCTGTCCATGGGGCAATCAGATCAAGTGTCATGCTCCGGGGAACTTTGGCGACATGAAGTTGGGCATCCCCTACATCGAATTTAACGTTCCCGCAGGAACAGCCGCGGGAATCACTCGCTTCTATGAAAAAGTCTTCAACTGCGCGACTACCCTGCGAAAATCTTCCTGTGAGGTTGAGGTAGGTCGTGGACAGACGCTGCGATTCAAAGAAACCAAAAGCCAGCCGGATTACGACGGCCACCATATTGCCATCTATATCGTAAACTTTTCGGAACCCCACAGTTACCTCAAGAACAAAGGGCTGATCACTGAAGAGACTGATGCGCATCAGTATCGATTTCAAACAATTATCGACCCAAAGAACGGCAAGAAACTCTTCGATATTGAGCACGAGGTACGTAGTCTGCATCATCCAATGTACGAGCGATTTCTTGTAAACCGAAACGCATCACAGTCGTTCTCCACCTATAAACAGGGACATGACGCGTTCGTCCTATAAGCAGTAACGATTATGCCTTCAAATACCATGCGACGGGCTCACGGCCTAAAGATACTTAATGCCCGGCATAAAGAAATTCGCCGTTTGAAACGCGAAGGCCATGTCGCGGAAATTCATGGCAATAAGTTTTGGAACTCCAGCTTCCTGGTGATGGATCATCTGCGCCGACACCCTATATCGAAACGCACGCGAGTGCTGGAGATCGGCTGTGGCTGGGGTCTACTGGGACTGTATTGCGCTAAGCGATTCGGCTGCAAGGTGCATGGCATTGATGCAGACGCTCACGTACTTCCCTATCTGCAACTGCACGCCGATGTAAATGAAGTGAAGATGACAGCAGAGAGAAAGACGTTTCAGCAGCTCACGGTAGATTACCTATCGAATTTCGATTTAATTCTGGGCGCCGACATTTGCTTCTGGGACGAGTTAACACCTGTCCTGATTAACCTCATGAACCGCGCTAAAAAAGCAGGCGTGAAACAGGTGATGATAGCTGACCCATGCCGACCACCCTTTAACGATCTTTCCGAAAAGGCCCGAGATCACTTCGATGAAGTCGCCTTGGTTGAGAAGTTTCTCAGCAAACCGGTCCACGCTTCCGGAGAAATTCTGATCGTTAATACAAAGTGACTAGTTTCTATCCTGGTGAGCTAGCGAATCTCTCCAGTAATTGGCACAAAACGGACAGGCAATACGTTATCTTCCACCAGTGAGCCATCCGAACGTTTCGTTAAGGTTTTTAGCTGCTGGACCTCATTTTGTCCCCCTACCGGCATGACCAGGCGACCACCGGGCTTTAGCTGATCAACAAGGTGCTGCGGGATACTGATCCCCGCCGCGGTCACGATAATCCCTTCAAAAGGTGCCTTTTCCGGCCACCCCAATACTCCATCACCGTGACGCACAAAGACGTTGCGGTATCCAAGGGTCTCCAATTTGGTTTGGGCTCTGATGGCGAGGCTGCCAACAATCTCGATCGTATAGACCTCGTCAACCAGCTCTGCCAGCACCGCCGCCTGATATCCGGATCCTGTACCGAGTTCCAGAACTCGAGAAGATTTATTCACCTTCAAAAGGTCGGTCATCAACGCGACAATAAACGGCTGGGAAATTGTCTGATCATCTCCAATCGGCAGCGGATAACTCCCATAAGCGCGGTGACGAAAGGACTCGGGTACGAACTTGTGACGTTCAACTTTGCCAATCGCGGCAAGCACCTGCTCTGACAGTCTGGACTTACCAAGGTATTCTCGGGTGCGATAGGTATCTTCAATGATTTCTTCTACGAGTTGCTTACGCATTGACTGCCAGTCCCGTTCTATCCCGCCAACCCCCTGGGTCGACCAGGAGACAAGCACTACAAACAAGTATTTTCGGAAGTCCCTCATTTGCAACAAAGCTCACCGATGAGTACTCATGATATTCTCCACATCCCAAAAATTTACACACGCTGCAATCGACTACGCATCATCCAGGAGGCTGACTTGAATCAAGGAATGGATATATTTGACGTCATGTACAACTGCCGTGCAATGCGCCGGCTTGATACCCGCGAAGTGCCCAAAGAGCTACTCATCAAGCTCATTGATGCCGCCAATCAGGCACCGTCAGGTTCTAACGCTCAAAATGCCCGGTGGATTGTGGTCAGAGACCCGGTGGTAAAGCAAAAAGTTGTCGATCTCAATCGGAAAGGTGTTGAAGGTTACATGGAATTCCAGTCTTCCCAACTTGATGCTCCACCTCGTCACGATGCGCAAAAGCGTCAACGAATGTTTGATGCAGTTCTTTGGCAGGTAGAACACATGCACGAAATCCCAGTGTTGATCGTTGCATCTCTCGAGTTCGGCGCAAAAGTCGATCACCACACCGCAGCAGCAAGTGGCAGATCTATCTGGCCTGGCATTCAGAATTTGTTGCTGACCGCTCGCGCAATAGGCCTCGGGGCAACGCCAAGCACGCTGGCATTGCAAGACCCCGAAGCAGTCGCCGAATCATTGAGAATGCCAGAAACAATGGCTGCCTACTGCCTGATACCGGTTGGCTATCCCACTGGAAAGTTCGGTCCGGTGGTCCGGCGACCCGTCGAAGAAATTATGCATTTTGACACCTGGAACTGATTGGAGCTACGCCATGACAATGCAACAAACGCCATTGATTATGTCTCGAATTCTGGGTCGTGGTGCCACGCTTGATCCAAACCAGGAAGTTATCACTTTGCAGGAAAGTGGCACCCATCGACAGACACTCAAGACCACCTGGGAACGTGCCAGCCAACTGGCCGGTGCTCTCGCAAAGCATGGTATTAGTGAGGGTGATCGAGTCGCCAGTTTTATGTGGAATAATTATCGGCATCTTGAACTCTACCAGGCCGTACCATCCATGGGTGCGGTGCTTCACACACTGAACATTCGGCTCAGCGCTACTGACCTCACCTACATTATTAACCACGCCGAAGACCGGGTGATCTTCGTCGACATTGACCTGTTACCCCTGCTCGAACCCCTACTCCCAAATATCCCTTCCGTTAAGCTGCTAGTCATCTGCGGTGGTCAGGCTACGCTGCCGAAGTCGGCGGACTATGAAGATTTTATCGCTGCCTTTCCAACAAACTACCCGTGGCCCCAGATCGATGAGAACGCACCCATGGGCTTGTGTTACACAAGCGGAACAACCGGTAAACCAAAGGGCGTGATGTATACCCATCGGTCCACCTACCTACACACTATGGCCCAGGCACTGACCGATGCGATGAATCTATCTGCATTGGATGCCGTCTGCGGTATCGTTCCAATGTTTCATGCAATGGGTTGGGGCATGCCTTTCACCGCATCCATGTTAGGTAGCAAACAAGTCATGCCTCACAGCTTTATGGATCCCCAGCGTTTGATACAGCTCATAGCCGACGAGGAAGTCACTATTTCCGCAGGCGTCCCTACGATTTGGCAGGGAGTGAAGTCTGTAATCGAAGCCGATCCGGAAAAATACGATGTATCCAAACTCACCAGAGTAACCTGCGGTGGCTCGGCGCCCCCTGTCTCAATGATGCGCTGGTATTGGAAAGAACTCGGGGTAGAAGTGATTCAGGGCTGGGGGATGACCGAGACCAACCCGTTGGCAACGCTTTCGCGAAAAGTTGCTAAACGATCACATCTTAACCTCACTGAAGACCAACAGTTCGATAACATCGCCAAGGCGGGTTTGTTGATGCCTGGGCTGGAGTTGGAAATCGTCGATGAAGAGTGGAACCCGCAACCCCATGATGGCGAGGCAGTAGGAGAACTGTTGGTTCGCGGTCCCTGGATCTGCAGTACCTATTTCAACGATCCCCAACCTGAGAAATTCCATGGAGACTGGCTTGTCACTGGTGACGTCGCAAAAATCGATCAGGAGGAATACCTGATCATCGCAGACCGATCCAAGGACCTTATTAAATCTGGTGGCGAGTGGATATCATCCGTCGACCTGGAAAACCACATCGTGTCGCTGGAAGGCGTAAGCCAGGCCGCCGTAGTCGCACAACCCCATCCCAAGTGGGACGAGCGACCTGTCGCAATGGTGATCCTCGAAGAAGGAATGAATGTCAGCGCGGAAACAATTCTGGAACACTGCGCTACTATCTTCGCCAAGTGGCAGCTACCGGACGATGTTATTTTTGTGGATGAAATCCCCCTGACGTCCACAGGCAAGATTGACAAGAAGATCATCCGTGCAGGACTGGAAAGTGAGGACTATAGGCTTCCAGACCTGCGCTAAGGGCTTCCAGATCCGCTAAGGGCTTCCAGATCCGCGCTAGCCGGTAACGTCGTTATCCTCGAGAATCATATCGCTGGCCTTTTCTGCGATCATAATGGTCGGCGCATTGGTGTTACCACCAATCAAGGTTGGCATTACTGAAGCATCAACTACCCTTAGTGATTGCAGGCCGCGAACACGGAGCCTGGCATCAACGACGGCCATATCATCATGGCCCATTCTGCACGTACCTACCGGATGGTAGATCGTCTCTGCGTTCTGGCGAACGAAATCTTCAATCTCTTCATCACTCTGCGCATCCCGGCTTGTCTCGAATTCCTCTCCGAGAATGGGCCGGAACCTTTCGGTATCGAATATACGTCGCGCCACTTTCACACCTTCGACCAGTGCGTCTACGTCGGAAGGTACACTAAGGTAGTTCGCCTTGATCACAGGTTCATCCAGAGGGTCAGCTGATGCTAACCGCACCTCGCCCCGACTTTCGGGACGCAGCTGACAAACATGGATGGACAATCCCGGATCCCCTACTCTCTCGCGCCCATGGTCAACGATAATGGCCGGCACAAAATGCAACTGCAGGTCCGGAATTTCCAACTCGTTTCTACTTTTTATAAATCCCCCTGCCACCACAGGGCTTTCAACCGCAGGGCCATTCTTAAACATCAAATACCGTGTCAGCGATAAGACCATTTGATGCAAACTGGTAAACCTTGCCAACGACAGACCAGGGTCATTGCAGTAACGCTGCACCATAACGTCCAGATGGTCCTGCAGATTCTGTCCAACGCCGCTTAACGGGTGAACGCAATCTATACCCACCGCACTTAAGTCCTCCGGGTTACCAACTCCGGACAATTGGAGTAGTTGCGGCGACTGCACCGCCCCCGCGCAAATTATGGTTTCCTTAGCAGCCGTGACCTGATGCTTCTGCCCTGCCTTTAAATAAGTGATCCCCTGTGCTTTCTTCCCTTCCAAATCGATTCGCAAGGAACGTGCTTCAGTCACAACCGTCAGATTGTCACGATCAAGAACCGGCGTAAGAAACGCCCGGGCAGCACTGCAACGTTGTTTGCCGATCTTGGTCAATTGAAACGAACCAACACCCTCCTGACCTTCACCATTGAAGTCATCATTAAAGGAGTAGCCAGCCTCGACACCTGCCTGAACAAAGTAATCGTGACTTGGTAACACGGCATTCTGATCCATAACATTAAGGGGACCACCCGCACCATGATATTCATCTTCGCCACGTTCGTTGTTAATGGAACGTTTGAAGTATGGAAGCAATTCCTCATAGCTCCAGCCTTCATTGCCTAACTGCCGCCAATGATCATAGTCCTGAGCGTGTCCCCGAATGTAGATCATGCCGTTTATCGAACTGGATCCACCCAAACCCTTGCCACGAGGCCAGTACAACCGTCGATTATTGAGATTAGGTTCTTCAGCAGTGTCAAAAGCCCAGTTGAAATTCCTGGTTGCGAGTAACCGGGCGATTCCAGCAGGCATGTGAATAAAGGGGCTAGAATCTTTACTGCCAGCTTCCAGTAGCAACACCTGAGTTGATGGACCTTTGGACAAGCGATTCGCCAGTACACAGCCTGCGGATCCCGCACCAACAATTACGTAGTCATACATAGAAGACATCTGTTCACAGGAGTCCTGAAAGATAACATACGCCGACCAGCGCGAGGCACCTTGGTCGCAGTGATCGTGAAAAACTGATTTAATGCTCGCCTTTTATCCAAGGATGAAGCATGTCCGAGTATCACGTTGTCGCCTCAACCTCAGAGCTTGAAGATGAGGGGCAAATGCACGTTGCGCTAGATAGGAGAGATCTCCTGCTGTGCAAACACGATGGGCAATACTACGCAATAGACTACTACTGTAGCCATGAAATATTTGGACTCGAAGGTGGCAGCATGCAGGATGGTTGCATCACCTGTCCGTTTCACGGTGCGGAATTCAAACTATCCGATGGCACCGTGCAGGCAGCTCCAGCCTGGGAGCCAATTCTGAGTTACCCGGTGTTGGTAGAAAACGATACCATTGCCGTATCGGTTGACTAATGAGAGACATTGCAGAGGAGATCACGAAGATTCTCGACCTCGAGGCAATTGAAGACAATTTGTTTCGTGGCGAGAATGAATATCGGGAAAACAAACGCCTGTTCGGCGGCCAGGTGCTGGCTCAGGCGCTGATCGCAGCCTATCAGACAGTCGACGCTTCACGAACTTGCCACTCGCTTCATGGGTACTTCCTGCGACCGGGCGATACCGAGCGACCTGTTCTGTATCAGGTTGATCCGATCCGCAATGGACGAAGTTTTACCACTCGGCGCATCAAGGCAATTCAAAAAGGTGAAGCCATATTCAGTATGGACGCCTCGTTCCAGATCGCCGAGCAAGGACTATCCCATCAGATGGACCTTGAACACGATATTCCACAGCCTGACGAGCTGGAGGACGACTACGAAGTAGCAAAACGCAAGAATCAGAAAGCAGGCTGGTGGAATCGACAACGTCCTTTCGAAATTCGTACAGTCCCTAAGATGGGACGACAAGGTGCATCATGGCTGCGGTATCGCTTTGATACACCATCCACTGGAGATCCGCTACACCAATACCTGTTGTCATACGCCTCGGATATGAGCCTTATCTCGACCGCGATGATTCCCCATCGAAAAACTATCTCCGGACCTATGCAGGTCGCAAGCCTGGACCATGCAGTTTGGTTTCACAGACCGTTTTCAGTTTCCGACTGGATCCTTTACATGCGAGATACACCTGCTGCCGCCGGGGCCCGTGGGTTCACCCGGGGTAGCTTCTACTCTACCGACGGGCAACTGCTGGCTTCCGTAATGCAGGAAGGGTTAATTAGAACCAGGTAAACAGGGCGAGCCTCCCTGGATTGACGCCACTCAGGTAATCATGATGTAGTGCCCCCTTTCGTATTAATGAGTTGGGAGTATCACCGTGTCAGACTTGGTAACCATAGACATCAATGCCAAGGGCGTCGCAGACGTTCGTCTCAATCGACCGGACAAATACAACGCCTTGTCGCGAGACATGTTCGGCACCATCGTCGAGGCTGGTGAATCTCTGATGGATAATAAGTCCATTCGCGCCGTCGTACTTTCCGGCAATGGTCGCGGGTTCTGTGCTGGCCTTGATTTCTCAAGCTTTCAGGGAATGGCTGGCGACGAGGGTGCCAATGTCACCAAAGGAAGAAAGCCATCACGCAGAGTACCGGGAAATATCGCACAGCAAATCGGTATGGTTTGGAAACATGTGCCTGTACCGGTGGTCGCAGCACTACATGGCGTCGCTTTCGGTGGGGGCTTCCAGATGGCGATGGGACCCGACATTCGTATCGCAGCACCCGATGCCAGGTTCTCCATCATGGAGATCAAGTGGGGGCTGATCCCCGATTGCAGCATTACACAAACGTTAAAGGATCTCGTACCCCTTGACGTTGCCAAGGAACTTACCTTTACGGGTCGAGTTTTCGACGGTAACGAAGCGCTTGAACTTGGAATCGTCACACGAGTAAGCGATTCCCCATTGGATGATGCCATGGAGATGGCAGAATCTATCGCTGATAAATCGCCGGACGCCATTCGGTATAGCAAACAGCTATTCGAAACCACCTGGCATTGCGAAAGCGATGAAGCACTGAAGCTGGAAGAAAAGCTTCAAACAACGCTGATCGGTAGCCCTAACCAGGTAGAGGCGGTGAAATCAAATTTCGAAGAGCGGCCTGCACAATACAAAGAACCAGACTAACTAATTTCTGTCCCAAAAGTCCTAGTTCTAGCGCAACTGATACGACATTCCAAAGGAAATAGTAAAAAAACAGTAGCTTGCAAAGAAACTAGAGGCACGATGTTGAGTTTCTGGACAAGAACTAACCAAGCCAAGCCAAGCCAACACAAGTCTAGTAAAAGGGAAGACAAATGCGACGCGTAGTGACAGGCCATACCCCCGAAGGTAAAGCGACTTTCGTGAGTGACGAAGATGTGCCCCCCACTCTGGGGAGATTTCACGAACTATGGAGCAGCGACGTCGCGCCGACGTTTCCTGACGACGGCAAACAACATCCGGCAAAACTATGGTTTCCTCCGGTTGGTGGATTTCGCTTCGCCACCTTCACCGTAGCGCCCCATTCCGAGCGACCAGCTGACTACGATCCGGTAGCGGCCAGCCGTAAAACCGAGGCGGCACTCCCTGGACTGACCTCCCAGGCCAACCATGAACGAGACAATCCCGGCATGCATACTACAGACACTATTGATTTCGAGTACGTTGTCTCGGGTGAGGTATGGCTGGAACTGGACGATGGCGAAGAGGTTCACCTCAGGCCAGGTGATACCGTGGTCCAGAACGGAACTCGACACGCCTGGCGCAACAAGGGCACCGTACCATGTACCATGGTCGTTTTCCTACTGGGCGCCCACCGTAGATAGTTACGGGATCACGCTATCTGTGTGATCCGCGTCACGAATTCGGCAACATGCCAACACGCCAATGAGGAATTGTGAATCCCTTCACAGTTACAATCGTCAATCCCATGTCTAATGCTTTTTCACGGTGACGAACACCACTTAGCAACACCTACAGGGAGAGAATAATGAGCACCCACAGACTTGAGGTCTACATGGATTCGTATAACAGCACACTCATTATCAACCAGACCAGCCAGCCATTTTGTATTCATATAGGCGACGAGATCAGCAAGGAGGACTGGCTGGATTTACTTTCTGGAGATGAACCACAGATCGAGCTAAAAGTTAAAGTGGAAGATGTCCATCACCTATTCTGGGACGCCGATGACATCGTACATTCAGTCAGCATCAAAGTAGTCCCCATAGACGGGGATTAACCGTTGTATTGGCGCTCCAGCTCGGCTTCTTGCTTTTCCTCGAGCGCCTTCATCCCCTTGATGTGCACTTCGATGAATTCTTCGACAGACTTGTAACGAAATACTTCTTTACCACGAAACATGACGACCACACCGGCAGGATCCTTGCTATAGAAGACCCCTGACTTGGGCCTCGATTTTTCGTCTGACACTGTTCAACCTCGCCGATTTATCCTGTTTCTGGCGGCCAGCGTACCATGGGCTTAGCGACAATTCCTGTGTTAGCATGGCACCCAGTGATCAACACCTGACCCGGAACAATGATAAGAAGCTGTAGTTTCCTACTTCTTGCCCTTCTCACATCGACCCATGCTCTCGCTGAAAAAGAGTATGCCCTGTCTGAGTCAGAGACTGCTGTTCGATGCGAGTCACAGGACCTTCAACTCACACCACAGGCAGTAACTGTCATTGATGGTGAAGAAGTCGAAACAACTTACCGTCGAGACCTGGAGGATCTGCAGGGACTTGCACCCGGCCTCATCGTTGACTCGCTAAGCGGAACACCGCAGGGAGCAGCTATCAGCTTGCGAGGTGTTGGTACCGATGACGTAAACAACGGTTTTTTCATCCCGGCGTAGCTGTCAAAGTCGACGGCGTATTCGTCGGCACCCATTCCAGTCAAATGCAGGTGTTATTCGATTTCGAACAGATTGACGTTGCGCGGGGTCCCCAGGGCACCCTGGAAGGCGCACCAAACCTTGGCGGCATGGTCAATCTAAAACGACGCAACCCAACAGATGAGTTCGACGTCGATGTCCGCGCCAGCTTCGGCAATTACCGCCGGAGAGAGTACGACGTTGCGGTCAACTTTCCCATTACGAAATCAATCGCAGGAAAAATTACTTACGCCAAGAAAGAAGACGGCGGCAAGTACATGAATAATGTCACTATAGACCGTAGCGAAAACAAGGAAGACCGTATCGCAACCTCAGTTGCGCTCCAGGCAAAATTTGGTGGAGTTACGGCCAACTACATCTATGACGATGAACAAGACGACGCTGATACTCCCGCACTACTAAACCTCAGCACAGCAAGTGACCAGCTCTGTATTCAATCTGGTGCATCGGAAGATACCTGCGCATTTGCGAGAGATGTGCCGCAAACCACCAGCAAAATACTCACTGCACAAAATTTCAGTAATGAACGAGACTACGATGGAGAGTATCACACGCTAACGCTGGATTTTGATTTTAGGGGCTATGAAGTAACCAATATCACAGGGGTTCGTGAAACTTCGGAACAATCCAATCATGACATGGATGCATCCCAGATAGATTTCTACTCTGCAACACGAGACCAGCAATAAGAACAGTTCAGCCAAGAAGTCACGGTTCGCAAACAATTCAATGAGAGCTTCTCCTACTCTTTTGGGCTTTATTACCTGGATTATGAATACAAACTATTCCAGGAAGAGTTCTAGATTCTGCATGCTCTGGATAGAGCTGGCTTTGCCTGCTGTTTCGCCCAGGACGAAATTTTGCAAACCCACTCGGCACAGAATGGCGAGCTTCAGTCCGCCTTTATCCATGGTGTCTATGTGCTTACGCAGCAGTGGACGGTAGATGCGGGTGTAAGGTTTAGTAAATTCGACAAAGACTATTCGCACCAGCCTCGAGGTTGGCGACAATCTAACAGGGTTATTCCTTCAAAACGAAACTTTATAGGAAAACACACCTGGGAAGAGGCCACGCCAACACTCGGCGTTTCCTATCGGGTAGACAACGAAGCAATGATCTACCTGCGATACAGCACCGGCTATTTACCCGGCGGATACGATGAAAATGCACTATCCGTCGATACTGCACAACCCACTGACTCACAGACTTCCGACAGTTGGGAAATCGGCATGAATAGCGAAGGGATGGATGATGCGCTGCGGTTAAACATGTCGTACTTCCAGATTGATCACGATGACAAAATAGAGCAATACCCCATCCTCAGATGAACCGGACAGGTTGAAGCCCTGCGCTCCAACTGATCAAACTCTGAAATAACTGGCTATGAAATAGAGTTCGAATACATACCCTTTAGCAACTTTTACATTCGTGGCGCATTCGCACATATGAATGCAAATTTCAGACATTACGCGATACCTGACCTGGAAAATCTGCCGGACGCCGAAAATCCCGGTGGCTTTATCGATCGGGTAGGCCTTGAACCCAAACGTGCACCGCGCGCGAGCCTGTATATTTCCTTCCAGTACTCAAAGGACTATCTGGGAGGCACGATAAACACCTTTGCGGGTTATCGATTATATAGTGACTACCAGACGCACCCCGTTTTGCCAGTCGCACAAATTCTTAACTGGACAACATGGGATCTATCTATCGACTACGTGTGGAAGCACTGGACGGTACGGCTCTTTAGTCAAAATGTGAAAAACAAACGTTACCTTCAGAATGTTCGTAACATTTCACAAGCTGAAGTCTGGGCCCAGAATGTTGTAACGCCCGATTTCGCCCCGCTGATCACTATCGGCGAATATAACCAGCCTCGATACTCAGGATTTGAGATCATCTTTAGACCCGACGTCGCGAGCCTGTTGAAGAAGGCGAAGAAGGCGAAGAAGGCGAAGAAGGCGAAGAAGCCTAGTCTACCCAGGGCAAATCTAAGCAAAGTCAACCTGCCTAAGCCAAACCTGAGTAAACTAAAGCCTACTTTTCTGCGCAATATACCGCTAATTAACAAGCTGCCCATATTCAAAAAGAAAGACGATTCACCCCTCGGTGACAGCTCAGACGGCGAGGCAGACAAGGCTAAACTAGGGTAAACTTCGTCAGATTCGGAAAGTGGAAGGAGCAACCGAACGGAGTGTCCAAAGTGTCTCTCGAAAATGGAGATTATCGACTTTCAGGGAATCGAAATTGATCGTTGTACAGATTGTTTTGGTATGTTCTTTGACCACCTGGAGAAAGAGGATCTAAAAATACTTCAGGGTGCAGAGGAAATCGATATCGGAGACGACTTTGTTGGTGCCAGATACAACGAGATTCTCGATGTCGCATGTCCCAAGTGCAAGGTGAAAATGAATCATATCCTTCAGGAATAACCCTTCATGGTTAAGTTCGAATCCTGCCCGCAATGTCATGGAGCTTACTTTGATGCCGGGGAGTTCCTTGACTATATGGAAGACGAAATCTTCGAGGAATTTCAGGACATCGTCCGCCACATCCAGTAAGTATTCAAAACTCCGGCTGTATCTCTTCAATAAACAACCGCGTTTGCTTCATCATTTCCTTGTGGTCCTTTCCAATGGGCGACATGACGAATTTTGAACAGCCCGCATCGATGTACTCGTTGATGCGCTTAATGATGTCCTGTGTATCGCCCACCACCATATACTTTGAGGGCTCCTCTACCCTGGCAGAAAGACGATTCGCCGCAGCTTTTGCCGCATCATCTCCTTCAAGACCAAAGCGAAAGGAAAAACTCGCCCCATAGTGATCCTCGTCAATTTGGCGTCCGGTATCCAGAAGTGCTTTTTTGATTCCCTGAACCATCACCGCCGATTGCTCCGGCGTATCAATTCCGCCCAGCCAGCCTGTACCGTACCTGGCAGTACGACGCATGGCGACCTCGCTCGAGCCACCAATCCACAACGGGATTCGTTTGTTGACGGGCCTTGGAGAGATGGTGACATTCTCGTATTGAAAGAACTCTCCGGAAAAGCTCACGTCGTCTTCATGCCACAGCCGATACACCAGCTCCAACGCTTCATTGGCGCGTTTGCCTCTTCGCTTTGCTGGCTTTCCGCTTGCCCGATAATCCATGGAAAAAGCACTGCCCAACCCAAAAGCCGGAAGAACACGTCCATTGCTTAATACATCGACGGTTGCTAACTGCTTGGCAGTTAATAGCGGATCACGCAACGCGATTGAAGCTACATTCATCCCGAAGCGAATCTTCTCGGTCGCGCCGGCAAGAGCGGCCATCGTTGTGATGCATTCCAACATCGGCTCTTTCGAGACCAGTCGATCCGTCTGCCAGATTGAATCGACTCCGCCCTGCTCGCACAGTTCTACCCATTTCCAGTAGGAATCTGCATCTTCAAACGGAAATCTGGACAGGCCCAGACCAAGACCAATTGCCATAGCGCTAAAAGGTCACAGGAGCGCTGTCTAGATTCAATATGAACCTTCCAACTTCACGCAAACCTTTTCGATAAGCCACTGGATCCTGACACATCGTCTCTGTGTCGCGCATTGCCCGATCCAGCACCCCTTGCTCAATATCCCCCATCGCGTCATACAGCAAACGACACACATCCCGCGCACTCTGAAAGGCGCCAAGCCTCGACAACCGCACATCGACACGCTCCTGTGAGGTCAACTCCTCGCCAGTAGATAGTTTCTGCCACTGTTGTTCCGACGCGTGATAGACATACGCTTTTGCCCCACCCAAAATCATCTCTGCTTCGGCGATGGCCGCTTTGATCTGCTTTGGGCCTTTGGTGGTTATGAGAGTGGTTTTCACCTAGTCCAGCATCCCCCGCGCTGTACCCAAAGGAACGCCTGCCATTTTTAGCAGCGTAGCGTCAGGTCCGGCATAGAGTGGGCCCTGTCGCTGCGGATAGGCAATGCTAAACGTGTGCTCTCTGGGAATTACCAGATATTCTGAAACCGTGGTCAGACTGTGACTGGCCGTACCACGCAAACCTGTCATACTGTTGCCTTCCAGCAACTTCCAGTGCGCGCTGGGCGCAAGCACCATTCGGCTCTCGGGTATCCCCTCAGCATCCAAAACCGGTTGTGAATTTCGCAGAACACGACACGCGACGCCAATCATATCAGCATATTTCGCGCCACTACAGTAACGCCATTCACCTGAGACCTTGAATCCGCCTTCGACCTCCTCGGCTATTCCGGCAGGAATAATTGATCCACTCTGAACCATGTCTAGATGTGGATACAAATCTCTGGCGATCTGGTCATCAAGAAAGCCTGCATACAATCCTGCGTCACTACCGCGCATTACGCTCCAGGCCACCGAGGCATTCGCCTCAGACAGCGCCTCGATTACCTTTAGCTGCTCCAGCGAGGACAGCGACGGGCCACCCCAGTCGCTTGGCATGCTCATACGAAAAACGCCCGCATCGATCAACCTGGAAAGGACATCTGGCGTCAAACATCCAGTCTGCTCAATCTCATCCGACTCCGACCTCAAGTAGCCCTTTAGTTCCCTAGCATTCTGCAGAATGGCATCAAAGGTTACCGGGTTAGCAAGGGTGGTTGTGTCACTACTCATAGGATATCTTCATCTTAAAGTACCGATCATATGCGAATTCGAATTACGGCTCCAACGCCGGTATTATCAGGTGTATTACTCCTAAAGAGGATTAAACAATGAGTGAAGCTGATATCGTGCTGGACCCCTACTCCATTCCGCTCGATGGCGCGTTTAACGTAGCGCAGCCACAACTCTTTCAAGCAGACGCACATTGGCCCTACTTTGAACGCTTACGTAAAGAAGCGCCCGTCCACCTGTGCGAAGAAAGCGAGTTTGGTCCCTATTGGTCGGTGACAAAGTACAAGGACATCATGCAGGTCGATACCAGCCACGACCTATTCTCCTCCGAAGGCGGCATCGTTATTTCTGAACAAGATGAAGAATTCACCATGTCCATGTTCATTGCCATGGACCCGCCGAAACATGATGAACAACGCAAGATTGTCAGCCCGGTTGTAGCACCGCTTAACCTGCAGAAATTAGAGAACACCATTCGCGAACGCGCAGCAGGTCTGCTGGATGAATTACCCCTGGAAGAAGAAATCAATTGGGTAGATCGAATATCAATTGAACTAACCACGCAGATGTTAGCGACGTTGTTCGACTTCCCGTTCGAGGAAAGACGACGACTTACCCGATGGTCCGATGTAGCTACTGCCAATGAAGATTCGGGTGTTATTGATTCAGAAGAGCAGCGCCGCGCAGAACTATTAGAATGCCTTGGCGTATTCACCGAGCTATTCAAGCAACGGCAGGAGCATCCAGGCAACAATGACCTGATCACCATGCTCGCGCACGGAGATTCAACCAAAGACCTGTTGGATCGCCCAATGGAGTATCTCGGGAATCTGATTCTGCTCATCGTCGGAGGTAACGACACCACCCGAAATTCAATTACTGGTGGCGTTCTGGCGCTAAACCAGTTCCCAGGTGAATACGACAAACTTCGCGCTGACCATTCATTGATAACCGGTATGGTGCCAGAGATTGTTCGCTGGCAAACGCCACTGGCACATATGCGACGACGCGCCTTGCAGGATACAGAACTCGGCGGACAGAAAATAAAGGCCGGTGACAAAGTAGTGATGTGGTACGTAAGCGGAAATCGTGACGAAGAAGTAATTGATTCGCCTAACAATCTAATTATCAACAGACAAAGACCAAGACAGCATGTCGCGTTTGGCTTTGGAATCCACCGCTGCATGGGGAACCGGCTGGCTGAAATGCAGTTAAGAATTGTTTGGGAAGAAATCATGAAGCGATTCGATAATATTGAAGTTGTCGGAGAACCCAAGCGCATCTACTCCACTTTCGTGAAAGGGTACTCCGAGCTACCGGTGGTACTTCATGGCAAACGTTAAACTAAAGGCATCAAAATGTTAGACAGTAGAATTTCAGATTCAGTCGTTGACTACGCGATCTCTCTTGGCGCTGACTTCGCCGAACTTTTCATAGAGAGAAATCAGGTAAGCACCGTGGCCACCCTTAGCAACGAAGTCCAGGCCGTACGCTCGGGTATCGATTTCGGCATTGGCATAAGACTGGTCTATGGATTCAAGGTACTTTACGGCTACACCAACAAAACAAATGAGCAAGAACTCAAAAGAATCATCACTGAACTTGCGACGAAGGATCTTCGCGATCCAATAACCCAGAAGGTCAACTTCGACTATCGTCAACCCACGGATCATCATCCAGCCGTGGAGACACTTACTGTCGATGCCGGCATCGAAAGTAAAATTGCGTACCTGCTCGCGGCTGACCAATCAGCACGCGCCGCCAGCAATATGATCTCGCAAACCAGCGGCTCCTGCCTGCAACGGGAACAGCACATTGAGCTTTTTAACAGTGAGGGTTTGCATACTGAAGATACACGTAACTACATCCGCGCAAGCCTAACTGCTTATGCCTCAGATGGTGGAGAACAGGCTACCGGCTCATGGAATGACGGTGGCTTAAGGGGCTGGGAGATCAAGGATGATATCAATGCGGAAAAAACCGGCGAAGAAGCGGCCAGGCAGGCGCTGGTGAATCTAAGCGCTAAAGCCTGTCCGTCTGGCAGAATGCCTGTGGTGCTTGGCAATGGCTTTGGCGGCGTTATATTTCACGAGGCTTGTGGTCACCTGTTGGAAACCACTGCGGTCGCCAAGAAAGCTTCAGTCTTTCACGATCAGATGGGAGAGATGATCGCCAGTCCTGTGGTCAGCGCTGTAGACGATGGCACCATGTCTAATGAATGGGGCTCAATAAACATCGACGATGAAGGTCTGGAGACACAACGGACACAGCTCATCAAGGATGGAAAGTTGACCAACTTCCTGGCAGACCGGATCGGCGCAGCCCAAACTGGTTACGAACGTACCGGTTCTGGAAGAAGACAGTCCTACCATTTCGCTCCGGCATCAAGAATGCGAAACACCTTTATTGAACCTGGAGATGCAGAGCTTGACGATATGATTTCCTCAATCGACAAAGGTATCTATGCACCACATATGGGTGGCGGTTCAGTTCAACCTGGTACCGGCGAGTTTAACTTTGCAGTACAGGAAGGCTACTACGTCGAGAACGGCAAGATTCAGCATCCCGTCAAAGCGGCGACCCTTATCAGTACGGGGCCTGCCGTATTGAAGGAAATTTCAATGATCGGCAAGGACTTCTCTCTGGCGTGCGGCATGTGCGGCTCTGTTTCAGGTGCGGTACCCACAACCGTCGGGCAGGCAACGCTCAAGGTGGATGACATTCTCGTTGGAGGGAACGCCTAAATGAATCAGGAAGAAAGCGCAGCTGTCGTACTGGAGCGCGTAAAGCAAGCCGGCGCCGAGGGTGACCTCATCATCGACGAAGGAGAATCCCTGACACTAAAAACGCGGGAAGGCGAGCTGGAAGAGCATAAGGTCAGTTCCCTGCTGATCTTTGGACTCCGGGTAGTGAAGGATGATCGTGTTGGGACCGCCTATAGCGAAGCATCCGATGCCGATGCCCTTGCTTCTATGGTTGATCAGGCACTTCTCAATGCAACATTCGCCAAAGTCGAACCGGACGAAAAAATCGCTGGCAACTCAGGGCAACTCAGAACCGATGACAATGTGCTGTGTCCCAGCGATACGCCCACTATCGATGACAAAATTCTTTTTGTTCAATCGATGGAGAACGAGCTTGCCGCCAAAGATAAAATTAAGAACGTACCCTCAAATGGACTCAGCGACGGTATAAATCAACGGCACGTATTCACTACCGGTGGACTCTGCGCGAGCACAAAACAACGTCACTGTTCCGCTGCATCTTTTGCGCTGATGGAGGAAGGAGACAAAAACGTGATGGAAGGCGTTGTGAGGGTGTCTCGCCAGTTTTCAGACCTCAACTACCAGGAGATCGTCGAAGGCACCTACGATCGTTGTCTAAGTTTGTTAGATGGAACTGCAATACCAACCAAACACTATGATGTGATCTTTGACGAAGACAATCAGACTTCACTTTTCGGGATTTTTTCCAGCATGTTTTCCGCCCAGTCTGCAAAAGATGGCGTTAACCCCATGCGGGATAAAATAGGTGAACAAATCGCAGATACGCGCCTTAACCTTAGCGATCAGCCCTTATTGACTGACGGTTTTGGTTACGCGTTATTTGACGCGGAGGGAACCGCAACGAAAACGACTCCACTTATTGTCGAAGGACAGCTGCGAACGCTGGTACACAACAGCGCAACCGCGACCCACTTCGACGTCATAACCACAGGGCACGCATCAAGAAGCCCCAAATCAACCCTCGGCGTCAGCCTGCATCAAATGCATATCGACAAAGGCACTGATAGTCCATCTAGCTTATTCGCTAGAGAGTACCTTCTAATTACGGATCTGTCGGGCCTGCATTCTGGTGCCAATCCAATTTCCGGGCAGTTCAGCTTTGGTGCGTCAGGTTACCTGATGAAAGAGGGTGAACGAATCCAGCCAGTCAGGAACATTACCGTTGCAGGCAACTTTTACGACATGCTGAAGAAGATATCAGCGATCGGTGATGAACTTTACTGGGACCAATATCGAGGCTCTCTTATGCCACGTATTCGCTTCTCAGATGTCGCCATCTCTGGATGATAGTTGAGCCAGCTGTCTATCATGATATTTGGACAGGAGCACCAGTGCGGCCATAGCGCCAAGCAGCGCCCACCCCATGTCTGATTGCGTATCCCACTCATATCCCTTAGTACCCAGGAACGCTTCCGCGGCTTGATCCGAGAGCAATGCTACCCACCACTCGATCAACTCGTAGAATGCGCTAAACGCCAGACAGACAGAAATCACAAACAGTTCCATCCAACGCCTCGACCTTACAACTGAGAAACGAATCAGAATCCCCCACGCTATCATCGCGGGAACAAAACCCTGCAGAAAGTGGCCAAGTTTATCGAAGTTATTACGCTCACCACCGACGAATTCAGGTGCGAATAAAGGCACCTCGGCGTAGGTATAGTGACCACCAACCATAAGGACAACGCAGTGAACCAGAATCAACAGGTACACCAGCGAAGTCAGGCGAAACGGCTTATAGGTAAGAATCAGAATGATGAGCCCGATCACAGCCGGGGACACTTCCAACACCCAGGTGTAGTAGTCTTTCGGGCCTGTCGCGGACCATACAAACACCAGGCCAAAAACCAGCAACCAACCAATAGTGAGGGCTTTTTGTGCCGAGACGGTCAAACCGTAATCCCGATATCAAAACCCATAAATTGCTCCGGGTCCTCAATCGAATCGCACTGTATGGAATCCACGATAGCCATCGGTGGTCCAGCCTCACAGGCAACAACCATATCGTCTACCCGAGAAGCATCACCGGAAAAAATCGCCTCTACGCTCCCATCACGGCGATTTCTGACCATGCCGGTGAGCTGTCTGCGCGCGGCCTCACCCTGAGTCCAATAGCGATAGGCCACGCCCTGAACGCGACCTGAAACTATAACCCGGACTGTTTTCTCCTGTTGGGACCCCACCTACTCCTCCACCAACGCATCATCAATCCTTTTCATGTAGCGCCCAACAAATTCTTCCAGAATTGACTCGCGTCGGGTCTCGCTGATGCCACAGGTCGTTAGTGCCATTCGCGCCAGTTCCACACTGGCCTCTATATTCTCAGATACTGCCCCGGCCGCCCCAAGGCGACGCAATTGCAGACATTGAGTAAGACTATGACCACGAACATAGAGAATTTTTTCCAGGAAGGTCTTGCGCATTGTCGCCACCAGTGTCGCCGTGGCCTCAATATCATTCAGCGTAATGACGATTACCTGTGCATTCTCCGCGCCAGCGGACTTAAGCACCTCAGGCTTACATGCATCGCCGAAATAAACTGGTAAACCCTCAGCGCGACCAGCTTCAACAACCGCAGCATCTGAATCCAATGCGACATAAGCTCTATCAGCCATTGATAGAATCTCCCCAATACGTCTCCCTACCCGGCCAAACCCGGCAACAACAATTGGCGCTGTTGTCGGCGCCTCAGCTTCCAGTG
>CAJWQG010000011.1 GCA_913045175.1 uncultured Gammaproteobacteria bacterium
GCATTGGTACAGTACAACAACGAGGAGTGTCTCGTGAGCACAGCTGTTGATGGCGATGGCGACCACCCTGGGGTGGTTATTTATCGGTCGCGTTATCTCGGGAATCGGTGCGGCGACCATGAGCACCTGTAACGCTTACATTGCAGACACGACGCCGATAGAAAAACGCGCGCAAAACTTTGGGTTAATGGGCGCTGCGTTCGGAATGGGGTTTGTTATCGGCCCCGTCGTGGGTGGATTTCTGGGGGAATTTGGGCCACGGGCCCCATTCTATGCGACAGCGGCACTTTCGTTTACCAATATGGTGTTTGGTTTTTTCATTCTTGGCGAATCACTAAGCAAGGAGAACCGACGGCCGTTCGAACTCTCGCGAGCGAATCCGCTTGGCACGTTGCTGCAATTGCGCCATTTTCCTGTCGTAATCGGAATGGTTCTGGTCATGCTGTTCTACAACCTTGGTCATCATGTTCTGCCTTCAACGTGGAGTTTCTACGCTATCGAGAGCTTCGACTGGTCACCCCGGGAGGTGGGGTACTCTCTGGGCTTTATTGGGGTGCTAATGGTGCTGGTGCAGGGATTCTTGATCCGTTGGGTGCTTCCACGGACGGGCCTGCGGCTAGCCGGAATTGCAGGCCTGTGCTTCACGATAATTGCCTTTACGGGTTACGCGTTCGCAACGTTACCCTGGATGGTCTATGTCGCAATGATTCCAGGTTCCCTTGGCGCGCTGGCAGGCCCCGCGATGCAGGGTATTGCTTCGGCGCAGGTTAATGACACGCAGCAGGGAGAATTGCAAGGTGGTCTAACGAGCACGATGAGTCTGTCTGCCATCGTTAGCCCCCCTGTGATGACACAGTTATTTGCTTTTTATACAGGTGCAGATACGCCCATCTACTTTCCTGGTGCGCCGTTTGTTCTGGCGGGTTTTTTAACGGTGGTGGGTCTTGTGTTATTCGTCAGGGTTACAAGGAACCTGAATATCGGGGAATCACGTAAGGACCTTCCGGGATAATTGCGACGGTCTTATCTCCTGTTTCCACCACACTTTCTGTGACGCTGCCTTCAATAGACGAGGTCATTTGCACGCCGGTTAACTCGTAGTCGGAAGGGGCGAGTCCGCCGCTGAACAATTGTATGCTGGCGCGACGCATGGGCTTTAGCTGCATTTCAGTCTGCCACTCGTCGATATCGGCAAACTGCTTTTGCATGATTGTTTCAAGGAATTTGTCGCTTCCCAGCTCGAGTAATCGCTGCTGTGCGCTGCGGTATTCCGGCGAACCGATTCCTTCGGAGCAATCTGCCGCAACGATTAGATTGGCGTTGTTCTCCAGGATATCCATTGGCGTCACCATGCCTTTTACGGTTTGGTAGTAGGTTTTATCGAGCGGAAAACCTGCGGCGGACGTAACCAGCGTGGAGTAGCGGCGATCAACGTCAACAGTGCAGGTCTCTTCTGCAAACGCGACCGCTTCAAGGTGACTGGCAATCGCCTCGCCGAAATTGACAAACGCCAGCCTGCGGCGTTCATCAATGACGGTATTAAGTGCATACACATCGCCAAGCATCTTCACGATTTCCAGCTGTTCTTCATGCAGTGGATTACCAGTGAGATTACATTGGGTCGCCAGAGGATCTTCCATAAATCGTGCACTGTGAAATGTGCGAATGGTATCTTCGTGGGCGATTCCAGGAGCAACAACTTTCCTGCCCCCGGAGTAACCTGCCATAAAGTGTGGTTCGACGAGACCTGTTGCGATTTTAAGATCCGCTTCAACAAACCTTTTGTCCAGTTTGACTGGCGTGCCCTTGGTTGGTGTAACCCCAAGGTCAACGTGCATGCCGTCGTCGCGTGCGAAATGATTCTCGACCTTCACCGTTTGGCGTACCCAGGGATCTCCTATCAGGCCATCCAATTCATCACCTTCGTTAGGACGGTGTAGTCCAGTCGCGACAAGTACGGTGATTCCGCTAGCTGGAATCCCTGCCTGCATGATTTCTTTAATCATTGGTTGCAGAAACAGGTGGTTGGGTACCGGTCGGGTGACGTCGCATACCAGGATGCAGGCAGTGTGTTTACCCTGCGCCAGAGATTTTAGGGGCGCGCAGGAATGGGGATTCGCAAAAGCCTGTTCTATAGCGTTGTGCTCGTCTGACAAAACTTCTATGGGCGACTTTCGAATGACATGGATATCCAGGTCATTGGGTAGATCAATTACCAGTCCTTCGGTGCCGTATTCAAGCTCAAACTGCATTCAAATGTCCTGAATTGTGTTCATAGAGTTTCGAAACCAAGTGGTATTCCAGTAGACTAATACGCGTCGCAATTTCATACAAAAATTTATTTTGAGCAAAGAAAACAGTTATTACCTTTGTCGTGATTCAAAAGGGGATTTACTTTGTGGGTCAGACGGGTCCCTGAGCACTTCATCTCTCGCGCATGACGGTTGCTTGTGGCGATTGGAAGGCAAGATCATCCACTGTGCGGTTGGAAACCTGTCGTGCGCGCTGGTCGATGTTCCATCGGAAGAAGGATCCTTTAGGTTGCAGGAAATCGACGGCGAGTTTGTGCTGGAGTCTGGACCCGCGAAGTTGCCCTCCTATTATTTGGAAGAGCTGCGTCAGCAGGGTTACACCATTATGGAGGGAATGCTCGATCCGGTTGCCCTTCAGAGATTGAAGGCAGGTGCTGACGAAAAGCGGGCGCGTGACCATGCCGAAGAGCCCCCCACTGATGGGTTCTTCTGGATGACGGATGGTCTGCTTTGGTCGCCGGAAGTTTGTCGTGCGATAACCAATCCAATTGCCCTTTGGGTCATCCAGCAATATCTTTCCACTGACGACATTCATCTGTGTCACCAGCCAGTCATTACCACCGTCAAACCAGCAGATGAACTCCTGGGAACATTCCCCGAACTCGGTTGGCATAGCGATTACCCGTATCATCCGGGCGTCTTCCCTGATGACCACTTTCCGGAAGATCCGGCTTTCGGCGTGCAGTTTAATTTCTGTATTGACGATTTCCGAGCAGATAACGCTGGTACCCAGTTCGTTCCTGGCTCCCATGCGTTGTGCAGAAGACCGCCACCTGAATTCAATGAAGGCGGAACGAGAATGGGGGAGGGCGTGCATAAGGATGTCCAGCAGTTCCAGGTACCGGCGGGTTCGGCACTGATTTACGATTCGCGCACCTGGCATCGCGCCTGTTATGAGCTGAATGTCAGTGGACATGATCGCAAGGCAATTTTAAATGCTGTCACGCCAAACTGGGTGCTGCCGATGATGGATAAAACTGATATGCGTGACCGCTACCATGGTTCCGAGATGCCTTCGCTGCTTACTGATCGAGAGCGTCAGGATGTTGAGCGACTTTGTAATCGTGCGACGCAGCCTACACCGGAAGGTATGCCGCTGTTGTCAGAAAGGAAAAAATCAGGACCTATTCGGAAGACAGGGAACTGATGGTCTCAAGGATGCCGTCGATGCTATAGGGTTTTATGACGATGTCATCAAAGCCGGCTGCATTTATTCGTTCACGATCGTTTTCCGTTGCATTCCCGGTGATTGCGATAACTCGAATGTCCCTTGTCTCATCGTTATTGCGTAGTAATTCCAGCGCCATGTAGCCGTCGACGCCTGCCATGTGAATATCCATTAGGATAAGGTCGGGAGAAGATGACTTCGCAGTGGGCAGTACGTCGTGGCCGTTATCGATTGACACCAGATCATAGCCGTTTGCGTCCAGAATGGTTTCCAAAAGCTCTTTGTTGAGCGCGTTATCTTCGACGATCATGATCTTCATGGTGCACCTTCAAGTGGTAGGTGTAGTGGAATCTCCACAGTGAAGCAGCTGCCACAATGACCATCGGTTTTGTCCACGAAGATCTCGCCATCGTGTAATTGGACGAAGTATCGGGAGATAGATAATCCTAATCCGCTTCCAGGGCTAAGATTGTCTGACTCGATTTGATAGAAACGTTCAAATACAAGTTCATGAAATTCATCGGGTATCCCCGGTCCGTCGTCCGTGACCGAAACACAAAGTAGGTGGGCATTTGCTCTACCGGATAATCTGATCTTTCCCCCTTGCGGGCTGAAATGCATTGCGTTGGATAGCAGATTAATCAAGACCTGTTTGAATTTAAGCTCGTCCAGCAATACCGTTAATGACTTCAAGTTTGCATCGGCATCGTAGACGAGCTCCACGCCTTTCTCTTCTGCTTCGCTTTGAAACATTTGCAGGCTGGAGGCGATTAGCTGGCCTGCATTAACCGGTGCGGCGCTAAAGGCCATGTCGCCTGATTCGATCTTCGCGCTATCAAGTAGATCGTTGACAAGTGCCAGCATGTGACTGCCGCTTGCAGAGATATAGGAGACGTAGTCTTTCTGCTTCTGATTGAGTTCGCCTGCATATTCTCGATCCAATACCTCTGAAAAACCCATAATCGAGTTCAGCGGCGTACGCAGTTCGTGAGACATTCCTGACAGAAAATCGTTTTTGGCTCGATTCGCTTCCAACAAACTTTTCTGGACCGCTTTTTGCCAGGAAAGATAAAGCGCCGCGAGAATCAATAGGATCGTAATAACGGAAACGATGGCGCCAAAATAGAGGAAGAAGAGTACGTCGGTGCCGGTGAACATATTTGGCGGCACGATCCCGCGGTGATGAGCGTAGACAAGGAAAGCAAGATCACAGAATAGAATTATCGAAATAGCTATGCCGTATTTTACGCCAGCAAAAAAAAACACCAAACAAGGGTAGAACCGGAAACCACAACAGGGCAGTAGAAAAAAATCCGCCGTCAATAAAAGAGAATACCGCCAGAACTATCGATGAGCAGAATGTAAGGAAACAACCAGCTATGACGACGGAATGCGTGGCTCGGAAAAGAAATGGTGTGGCTATGGTTACGAGTGTGCATGTTGCGAGCACGATAGTCGGGAAGTAGAAAAACCCCTGGAGGATGTCTCGGGAAACTGTGAAACCAGTTAGGGCGATGAACGCCACCACACTTGAGATGACAAGTATGCGCGCCCTGAAGTATTCGTTAATGGACTGGTGACGAATTTCTTCCGGAATAAAATACTCTATAAGCTGTTCTGGTCGCATGTGTCACCGGGTGGATTGCAGCAGTATTTTGCCATCATTTGTCTCATCAGCACCAGAAAATCAGGGCCGGATTCTTTCTTGGGGGAACACCAGTACCCAGGCGCTTGGGTAGGGAAGCGACTCCCTGTACACTGCAGTCCGCTCAAGAATAAGAGGAAGCACTTGATGTTCAGTTTTGATGGCTACAAACCGGTGGATCTAAGTCCCCGAATAGAGGCAAAGATCTATCGCGTGGATGGATCAGTCGAGGAAGGTACCACTGACCCCTATGGCAAGCCATGGGTGATGAAGGAAGGAAGATTCGCGGGAGATAACTCGTTGTTCACGCTTTATGCGGCACCCCCAGGAGGCGATGAAACTTGGCACCAGGAACGCATGACGACGCACCATGGCTCGCATGTTCAGGGCGGCAAGGGCCATATCAGTCACTGGGCTGGGACGTCCGAGGATATGAAGGGCCTGTGGGAAATGCCCCTCGATACTTTTATGGGCGACGCTGCCGTTTGTAATTTGAAAGACCTGGCGCCCAAGGCTATCAGTGACCCAAGTGAGTACCCGCTTGGGGAAGGGATGGCGCTAAAAAGCCGCGAAGGAGATATACGCGGTCAGGAAATCAAGCCGGAGCATCTCTCCAACATTCAGGAAGGCGATATCGTGCTCATGACGAGCCCCTTTACAGGTTTGGAAGAACCCTGGTTGTCGCCGGCGACCTGCGATTGGCTGATCAACGATCGCAAGATCAAGATGATTGGCTTTGGCGTGCCCGGTATCTGCTGGCAGTACGATTTAAAAGCTGCCGCTCCCGATAATTCACCCATCAGACGTATGTTGCTGGGTGCGAATATTCCCATTGCTCATCCGTTAGCCAATATCGAGACGCTGACGAAAGATCGTGTCTACTACGTTGGTTTACCGTTCCGGTTTACCAAGAGTGAAGCCAGTTTTATCAGGGCGATGGCCCTGGAAGAAGAATAGGAGAAATACATCATGATTAGTCTTAAAGGACACAGAATAGTTGATCTCTCCTGGGAACTGGTTTCTCGCGTTACCCGCATGGACCAGACCATCGAAGAAGGTGTGAGAGATGTTTACAACATGCCGTGGATCGTGGAAGAGAGCTACAACGAGCAGGATGGCACCATTGAACATCTGGTTGCCTGTAACGTCGGTACTTATGCAGGTTGGCCCGTAGGTGGTGTCAGTGGTCACATGGGCTCCCACATACAGTTGGGTAGCAGGCATAACGATAACTGGAGTGGACTGCCGGAAGGCATGAAGGGTATCTGGGAGATGCCGCTCGATACCTACTATGGTGAAGCCTGCGTTTGTCAGCTGGATCACCTCAAAGGAGAGCCAATTCTACCGGAGCATCTGTCAAACGTTCAGGAAGGCGATATCGTCATCCTGGGTAGCACCAACCATGACGACGCGCCATGGATTGATGGCGATACTGCCTATTGGCTGGCGGAAGAGAAAAAGATCAAGATGCTCTGCCCTGGCGTACCGGGGATTGGATGGGAAACCAAAACGAAGGAACCCGAGCCTGATAACTGTCCGACTCATAGGGCCATGACGGGCAATAACATTCCCATTACCTATCCTCTCGTTAATATTGAGAAATTGACGAAAGATCGGTGTTTCTTCTTGAGTATGCCGCTCAATGTTGGCCGTATGGAAGGCACCTGGGTCAGGGCGATCGCTATCGAAGAAGAGTAAACTCGGGGGACAGTGTACCTAATTCATCCGGTACGCTGTCGTTCCCCGAAGCCGTGCGATGGTAATTGGGTACACTGTCACCCAGAATTGGGTAATTAGGTACACTGTCCCCCAGAATTGCACCCGAATTAAAAGACGCCAGAATGGAGCTGATCCTTTAGGACATCCTTCCTTTTAGGATAGAGAGGACTGGTTCGAGGTCGTTGGGTTAAAGGCCGTGGCCCGTTTATCTGGAAAAGTCGGCGCGAGTTCGGTTGCTTCATCTCCGGCGATGCGGCTACCGCGTAACACCCTAGGGTATTGAGTGTCGTAGGGGCGCGCGCAATGCATCATACATCGATTGTCCCATACCACGAGATCTCCAGGTTGCCATTTGTGGATGTAGGTTCGAGGTGGACGACACGCATCGTCCATGAGCTTGGTCAGCAGTTGCTCGGACTCGTCCGGGTCCATGCCGACAATGCCATACGCATGTCTGCCTGTGTAAATTGATTTACGCCCGGTTTCCGGATGAGTCTTTATTAGCGGACGCAGTGGAGCGCCTTTGTCGTGGAATCCGTAGAGATTATCCGTGCTGAACTGGTAACCCGCGTTTCTCTGAGAATAGTAGAGCGAGTGATAGGCTGATAAGTCCTCCAGTTTTCCCTGTGTTTCAGCATCGAGCTCATCCCAGGCTGCACGCATGTCGGCAAAGCCCGTTTCGCCTCCTTCCGGTGGTACGACCTGAGCGTAGAGCATGGCGGCCTTGGATGCGAGCGGCATATAAGTGCTGTCCGTATGCCAGCCTTCGTTACCGCGCAGCAACTCGTACTGGTACTCACCGGGTTTGGCCACTGAGCCATTGGATTTAGTATTGGCGATGGCAACTGTGCCTCCATCCTGTTTCGGACTGGTTTTCTCAAAGTTACCGAATCGCCTGGCAAAGTTACTCTGACCTACGTCGTCCAATTCGTGCTGCGCCGGGAACAAGAGTACGCCATACTGCAAGAATGCCTGATAGATTTCTTGCCAGCTATTCTCGTTCAGACGCGCTAGGTCAACGTCTGTAACCGTAGCAGCCGGCGTTCCCTCGATCGGTTCAATGATCATAGTGTTAGATAAATTTACCGTAGGCGACCTTTTGCGCCCGATCGAAGAATTCTGCCCACTCTTCATCGGTTAACGGCTCAGGTTCACCGACCTGGCTTGCCAGTACATATTGGCGGCACATGATTTCCAGACGATGAGCGAGGTCTACCGTGGACTTGATGTTTCTGCCGTGGGCGATCATGCCATGCTTTCCTAGTAGGCACGCTGACCTGTCCTGTAGCGCTGCTGCTGCATCGTCACCGAGTGATTGGGTGCCGAAAGTTGAATAGGGAACACAGGGAACGTCAGTACCACCAAAGGAACCGACGAGATAATGAAATCCCGGCAGGGGCTTCAGATTGCTCGCCATGGCGACGCAGTAGTCGGAGTGGGTATGTACAACCGCCTGGGTTTTTTCGTTGCTCTGGTAGATGGCAGCATGCATGCGCCATTCGGAAGAAGGTTTTCTGTCACCTTCCCATTCACCTTCCAGGGAACATTCAACGAGGGTGTCGACGTTAATGTTATCCGCCGTGGCACCAGATGGTGAGATCAGCATGTTGTCACCAAGGCGAACGCTCAGGTTGCCCGATGCCAGTTCGTTCAGCCCAATGCGTTCCACGTGTATGTATTGTTCAACCAGTTGTTCTCGTAAAGTTGCTTCGTCTGCGACGTCTACCATTTAGTTCTCCAATAGTTGTTTGTAGTGTGTCTGATTAGCCCTGGGCATCAGCTTCGCGCATGCGTTCCAGTGCTGTAAAAAAGAATTCTTCGTTGCCTAGTCCACCAGCCTTTAACACCAGTGACATCGGGTCGGGGCCTGCTTCGTGACAATAGCCACCGCTTAGGTTATCGAAGGAAGATACCTGTACCTGTTCAATCCCAAGTGCGTTAAAGACCTGCCCCGAAGTTTCCCCGCCAACACTGACTAGCTTTCTGACGCCCAGTTCCTTCAACATTGCAGCGCTGCGACCATTGATGTCATCTGCCAGTGCAGCAGCGCCGTCGCGACCTAGTTTCGCCTGCGCGCGTTTAACGCCTTCAACGTCGGCGGATGTCGAAACGCAAATGGGTCCGTCTTTGATGTTTTCCTTCGCCCAGGCTGCAATCTTGTCGATATAGTTCGAGTCCTCAGTGGCTTCAAGCAGGTCTACTCTGAACACGGGGTGGTGCTTCTCGAAATGTGTAACCTGGCGTTGTGTATTTACCGCACAGCTTCCCGCGACAACGGCTTCATATCCGGGGGAGGGTGGCAACAGTCTTCTTTGCTCGACTTCGCCTTTGTCCTTTAACCAGGTGCGCGCCAGGAACATGGGCAAGGCATCGGCGCCTGTGGTCAGTGGCCAGTCTGTGGTCAGTTCTGCAATTCGGGTGGCGTCATCGCCATCCACCGCATCAATGATGAACAAGTTTGAGCCGTCCGCGACCTGCTTGTCGATGTAGGCGTTACAGGCGTCCTTGCCAGCGACCAGCTGACTGTGAGGGATCAGCCCCACCTTTGCTTTACTCTGGGCCTGGAGGACTTCCACCAGATTCGAGTTGGTCATTGGGGTGACAGGATCGAATTTCTTTCCGGATTCTCCCAGCATGATCTTTCCCAGGAACATTCTTCCCTGATAAATGGTAATCCCGTACTCCGGAAATGCCGGGCAGAAGGTCACGCGGTCTGTATTCAGGGTTTCCATCAGCGCTTCGCCGATGGGACCGATATTTCCCTCGTCTGTTGAGTCGAATGTCGCGCAGTACTTGTAGTAAATGCGTTTGGTATCCTTGGCGAGCAGTCCCCTGGCTGAATGTTGTACGTCTGCGGCCGCGTCAGCAGCTGGAATCAAGCGAATTTTGCGACCAATTACCACCGCTTCTGCGTCATCGGCAAGGTTATCGAGCGCTTCTGCAGATGTGACTAGCGGGCACCGCACACCTTCCCGTTCCAGTAGGCTGGCTACCATCATGCCGCCGGTAAGATCATCGGCGAGTACACCAAGTTCGAGCATTCTATTCCTCCTGATTATTTGGGGGGCGCTGAAACGGCGCATGATATCAGCTTTGGTAAAGGACGCGCTAAAGACATCACCCAATTCCGCTGTCCGGGCGGCCCTGTTATCCTTGAGAAGAAAAATTTCGGAAGCGTCATGCAAGAATTATTTGTTACTGCGGATGACCGCACGGGTTCCCTGGAGGTTGGCGGTATTATTGCCAATGCGCAGTTTCCCGTACCTGTTGGTCCTGCGGCACAAGGCGATATCTGCGCCGTCGTAGATATCGCTTCTCGTCATGTGACACCGGAGGTCGCTCGGCAGCGTGTGCTTGATGTACACCAGATAGAGTCAAGATATCGGTGTCACAAGATGGACGCAGGTTTGCGTGGTAACTGGCCCCACGAAATTATGGCGCTAAATGAACTGGGTTATTCAGTCGCAGTCATTCCCAGCTTTCCTGACGCAGGGCGGCGTTGTAAGGATGGTGTTGTCTATATCCATGATGTCCCGGTTCTGGAGGGTCCCTTTGGACAAGACCCGTTGACTGCACCCTGTAGCAGTCGACCGGATGAGGTTATGGAAGAAGCGGGATGTACCGGTGGCGATGTGGTGATATGGGATGCGAACGACAACGCCGAATTGGAACAGGCAATATCACGGTGTCGTGCAGAGAATAAAATGCTGGTTGGACCGACGGGGGCGATAGGCGCTTATGCCGACACAGTTTTCCCCAACCTTGCGTCCCGGCAGGTTCCTATCGAGAATCCCGTGTTGATTGTCTGCGGTAGCTTGAATGCCCATAGTCGCGATCAGATCAGCAGGCTCAGTTGTCCTGTTTATGGATTGGATGACGTTATTCAGGTAGAGAGTCTTTCTATTCTGGCTTCACCGCTACGGTCTGGAGAGGTATCCAATGAAGAAGCCGAGTCGGTCGCCGAGGCGCTGGCTGACAAGGTCAGTGATATTGAAGTGCGAACGCTATTCGTCATAGGTGGCGATACCGCAGGAGCGATTGTTGGGGATGAGACACTGGACGTACTGGGTACGGTAGCGCCGGGTATCCCAATATCCCGGTTTCGCGACGGACTTCTTGTTACCAAGGGTGGTGGTATTGGGACACCGGATATTCTGGTCAATCTTCTGGGAGGCCCGGAATGAAGCCGATGGCGATTACCATGGGTGATGCTTCGGGCGTTGGTCCGGAGATTGTCTTGCGCCGGTACGCTGCAGGTGAGCTCGATGACAACGTTTTGGTTTATGGGGATGCGGCAATTCTTCGAGCGGGTTCAGGTTTGCTTGGACTCTCGATTGAGCCCCACGTGGTAGGCGGTGCCGATGATGCAGTTTCAGGTCGTTTAAACGTCGTTGACCTCGCAAGACTAGGTGCTGGTGATCTGACACCGGGGGAATTGAACAAGCGCTCAGGAAGCGCGGCCCGCGACTATGTCGAGAAGGCCACCTTGGATGCGTTGGAGGGAACCGTTGCTGGCGTAGTAACCCTTCCTATGAATAAAGAAGCGACACAGATGACTGATGCGTCGTTTGTAGGGCACACCGAGTTTATTGCCGGGCTTTGCGGGGTTAGCAACTTTTCCATGATGTTAACTACGAGCGATGTCGCGGTATCGCACGTTAGTACCCACGTTGCGCTTTCCGAGGCGATTCGTCTGGTCACCGGTGAGCGGGTCGGAGGTGTCATCGAGTTAACTCATACAACTCTGGCCAGGTTTATTGATCGGCCTCGAATCGCTGTCTGTGGTCTCAATCCTCATGCTGGCGAGCATGGCATGTTTGGCGAGGAGGATATGGAGATTATTGCACCGGCGATTGAATCTGCTAATGCCAAGGGTATGCAGGTATCAGGACCACATCCGGCCGACACAGTGTTCTACCAGGCTATTCACAACGATCAACACGATGCCGTTATCTGTATGTATCACGATCAGGGACATGCGCCCATGAAACTGGTTGGTTTTGAGTCCGCAGTCAACGTGACCATCGGTCTGCCGATTATTCGTACTTCGGTAGATCATGGCACGGCTTTCGATATTGCCTGGCAAGGCAAAGCGTTTACTTCTTCACTGGCCTATGCGCTGGACTATGCATGGAAATTAACTGGCCTGAAAACTAACCGCGCATAAGTACTGCTTAAGGTGGTACCCTTTTGCGTCTTTTTGTATGGATAACTAGTTGATGGAAATTCACGGCTACTGCGATGAAAAATTCGCGATAGTGCGGGACGAGTTCGAACGAAACTTCACCGAGAGGGAGGACGTTGGTGCCAGTTTCGCCGTGACGGTCGACGGTGAGTATGTGATCGATATCTGGGGTGGTCATCGCGATGGCGCCAAGACCTTGCCCTGGGAGAAGGACACGATCGTTAATGTCTTTTCGTCAACCAAGCCCATGTATTATCTTGCCGCATTGATGTTGGTCGACCGTGGCGAGTTGGATTTCTACGAGAAGGTTACTCGCTACTGGCCCGAGTACGGCCAGAACGGCAAGGAGAATACAGAGGTACGGCATTTTATGTCTCACTCTGCGGGGTTACCGGGTTTTGGCGAACAACTCACGCTGCCTCAGTTATGTAATTGGGACTATGTCATCCAATTACTGGAACGCCAGGAGCCGTGGTGGCCACCGGGAACCCTCGCGCACTACCATGCGCTGACACAGGGCTTTCTCGTTGGCGAACTCGTACGCAGGATAACTGGAAAATCGCTCGGGACATTCTTCCGCGATGAGATTGCTCAGCCACTGGGCGCAGACTTTTACATTGGTGTGGATCCCAGCCTCTTTCCTCGCGTGGCAGAGATGTTGATGGTGCCACCGTGGCCTGAAGGCCACGAGCAACCCAAGCCACCTGCTATGCCCGAGGAACTAAAGGGTCGGGTGGATGGTATTCCGGATTGCATGCCTGGTGAGACAAATTCAGAAATCTGGCGTCGCGCGGAAGTGCCGGCGGGAAACGGTCACGGCAATGCCCGATCAGTCGCGCGCGTTTCAAGTCTGGTGGCTAACGGCGGGACTGTTGACGGCGTGACCCTGCTGTCAGAAGAAGGTGTAGAGCGGATCTTCGATAAGCAGATGGTTATGGGAGACGTTCAACTGGGTATGGGCTACGGGTTGAATCAGAAGCGCGTTGGCGCACCGGATGAATCGAAGGTGTGCTGGTGGGGTGGCGCAGGTGGTTCGACCAATTTGGTGGATATGACGCATAGGGCAAGCATGTCTTATGTGATGAACCAGATGAATTACGATATTGTGGGTAGTCCAAGAGGGTTCGGCTTGCATAAGAGTGTCTACAAGGCGCTGCGAGCAACAGCATAATTAATAACTATTTAAGTAGAGGACAACAATGGATATAGGTGTTGAAGGGAAGGTGGCTATTGTCACTGGAGGAAGCAATGGTATTGGCAGGGGGGCTGCTGAACGCTTATCGGCAGAAGGAGCACTCGTTGCCATAGTTTCCAGAACCCAGGAGGATCTGGATCGCGTTTCGGCTGAAATCAGCGCGTCTTCTGGCAACGAGGTAATAGGACTCGCCGCCGACGTAAGCAATGAGGAGAACGTTAAGGCCGTGGTTGATACGGTCGTCGAGAAATGGGGCCGTGTAGATATTCTCGTCAACAATGCCGGTACTTCGATGGGATCAACATTTGAAGGTATGACTAACGAAATGGTAGAGCAGGATTTCGCGCTCAAGGTAATGGGGGCTATCTACTGCACGCGACACGCCCTGCCGCACCTCAAGAAAACCCGTGGCGCTATCTGCAACACCACGACGCCGGGCGGTAAAGCCCCAGGGGTTGGTAGCCAACCAACTGCTTTGTCTCGTGCCTCGGGTATTTCACTCACCAAAGCCTGGTCCAGAGAATTTGCGGAACACGGTGTTCGAGTGAATACAGTATGTGTCGGGTTGCTGAAAAGCAGGCAGCATCAACGCAGATGGGAAGCATCGCAGGAGAAAAACCCTGATCGTTCTCTGGAAGAGCAGTATGAGTTGATGGGCAAGAATGTTCCCCTCGGTAGAGTTGGTGAAGCATCCGAAGCAGGCGATGTGATTGCGTTTCTATGTTCTGAAAGCGCGAGCTATGTGACGGGTGCATCGGTCAATGTTGATGGCGGGTCATCACCGGTGGTCTAAATCAGGCAGGTCGTGCGATACCTCGATAGTTGTAGGTTGCCCATCTCGGGCCCTTCAGATATCCCTCGTCGAGCTGATCAAATTTGAAGCCAGCATCGGGAATCGATCTATGCGGTTCTCGATTCAGGTTGCAACCACCAGAGAAACGTCGCCAGGTTGGATTCAGGCGGTGTTGCCACTTTTCCACATTGGCATCAGGTGAGCGACCATGTTCAACGAAGATAAGTTCGCCATCCGGTTTTAACACGCGGCGTACTTCCGCGAGCGTATCCATTGGATTGGGTATGGTGCACAAAGACCAGGTAATTACCGCCGTATCAAAATAGTTATTCTCACCAGAAAGAACTTCCGCGGTATCGGCGATAAACTCCACGTCAATGTTGTTATCTTTTGCCAGTTCCCTGGCATATGCCTGGAGTTCCAGCGATGGATCCACCCCGGTGACTTTGACGCCCTTGTCATAAAAAGGCAGGTTGAGCCCGGAGCCGATACCGACTTCCAGAACCCTCCCTTTGGCGAGCGGAATCAGTTTTGCACGCAGACGAGTTAGGTCTGGTGTCTTCATAACAAGATTCAGGATCTTTGGTAACAGGTGCTTCTCGTAGAAACCCATGGTTCACCTCCGCCTAAAATTCACATTGCGTTTTATCATGCTTTAAGTTCGAATCTGAGAATAGCTATGACGAAATCACTTTGATAAGTGTAACGCATGCCCGATATTCCCCTGACTCTTGATGATGTAACGCCACAGTGGCTGACGGAAGCGCTGGGCGAAAACGAAGGCAGGATCATTCGATTCTCGAGTGAAGTTGTGGGCGAGGGTGCAGGGTTTCTGGGTGACATAGTGCGAATCACCCCGGAAACTGAAACGGGTACTATCCGACCGCTCATATTGAAAATGCCGACAGCGACTGCCAATCGAAGAATTGGACAGATGCTCGGTGTCTATGAACGCGAGGTGCGGTTCTACAGGGAACTTCAGCCGAAAGTGTCGATTCGTACTCCCATGCCGTTCCATTGCGATATGGACGAGTCTGATCCCGCTCGATCACTTAAAGATCTGAAGTTACTGAAAAAGTTGCCGGTATGGCTTGTGAAACTGTTGTTACCAGTTGTTTCCAGGTTGGCAGGTAATGCTGGCCACCGTTACGTTCTGCTGATGGAAGATCTGGGCCCCTTCAGAATGGGTGATCAGCTCAGTGTTTGTACTCAGGAAGACGCGATGATGGCAGTCGCTGCATTGGCGAAACTGCATGCTGACTTTTTTGAACAGGATCTCTCAGACTACCCATGGGTAATCCCCTTTGACCTCGGTGCCAGATACCTGCAAATCGTGATGGAAAAAAACTACGACGAATTTTGTGTCAGGCATCAGGAAATTATGTCGGATCAACATCGTCAGATATTGAAATGGCTGTTGGAGCACGCCGAGGAATTTGTACGCTCCATCGCGCAGCTACCCTATACGCTACTCCATGGGGACTATCGCCCTGACAATCTCTGTTTCGATGATGGACGCGGTGAACTGATCGTGATGGATTGGCAGACCTTGCTCCAGGGGCCGATTGGAGTGGATGTTGCCTATTTCATTGCTTCTACGGAGTTGGATGTTCCGGAGAGTGAACTACTGGAACATTATGTCAGGACTATGGCGGATTCTGGTGTCAGGATGTCGCCTGCAAGGATTCGCTTCGAGTATGAAATGGGCGTGCTGGCAAGTTTGCAGAGGATCATGCTGCTGGGATCCGATGATGTTGAGTTCGGTGAGGGTCGAGGGCCTGAACTGCTGGAACAGGCCACCATGCGGTTCTTTAAAGCGGCTGAGAATATCAATCTTGATACCTTGCTTCAGGGGCAAATACCCCCTTAGCTAGTTTCTGTCCACAAAGTCCTGATTCTGCGCGAGGAGAAACGGCATTCCAAAGGAAATTGTAAAGAAAACAATTACTTGCAAAGAAACTAGAGGCACGATCTTGGGTTTTGGGACAAGAACTAGCTCAACTGTTGTGCTGCCTCCATGGTGATTTCATAGGACCTCAAACGAGCCTGGTGGTCGAATACGGAAGATGCCAGAATTAATTCGTCCGCATTATGCTCTTTTATGAAAGCTGCCATTCCCTCTTTGATTTCGTTGACGTCTCCGAAGGCGGCGCAACGGGGTGTGTTATCGAGAATATGGAGTTCCTGTTTTGAGAGCGTGTCACGCAGGTTCTCGACAGGGGGTGGCAGTTGTCTCGGGGCTCCCGTTCGCATACTCAGTAGCGACAGCATGGATGAACTCCGAAGGTAATCGGCTTCTTCCGTCGTGTCTGCAGCGCAGACATTAAACCCAAGCATCAGGTAGGGGGCCTGCAACTGTTCCGAAGGCTTGAAGTGCTCCCGATAGACTTCGGTAGCCTGGGTGAGCATCCCTGGAGCGAAGTGTGAGGCGAATGCGAAAGGCAGGCCTAACATGCCAGCCAGCTGCGCGCCAAACAGGCTCGAGCCGAGGATCCAAAGTGGCACATTGGTGCCTGCGCCGGGTACTGCGGTGACTCGCTGACCCGGCTCCTTTTCCTTGAAGTAGTGCTGCAATTCGACCACGTCGCGAGGAAAGTCATCGACGTTACCCGTCAACGAGCGACGCAGCGCATGGGCGGTAATCTGATCCGTCCCTGGTGCACGACCTAGTCCAAGATCAATTCGACCCGGATATAGTGATGCCAGCGTACCGAACTGCTCGGCGATTACGAGGGGCGCATGATTGGGTAGCATGATGCCACCCGCACCGACTCGAATAGCTGAAGTCCCTCCCGCAAGATGACCGATGACTACGGCCGTTGCCGCACTCGCAATACCTATCATGTTGTGGTGTTCCGCTACCCAATAGCGTTTATAGCCCCACTTCTCGGCATGTTGAATAAGATCGAGTGAGTTCGCGAGCGCGGTACCCGGGTTACTACCCTCTGTGATCGGTGAAAGATCAAGAATCGAAAAATGAGTCATAGGATAAGCACTTTACCAATTACCTGACGGTCTGATATCACCTGGTACGCATCAACTATTTCATCCATGGTAAATCGGTGAGAGATATGCGGTTTGATACGGCCCTTCACGAGGTAGTCCATCAATGTGTCCGCGTACTCCCTGGCAAGTTCAGGTCGTCTTTGTTGCAGAGTGCCGACGGAGTATCCAATGACGCTCGCGTCTTTTACCAGCAGGTGATTGGTTTTAGCGAGAGCTGCCCGGCCGCTGGTAAAACCCACGATGAGAATTCTGCCGTAGGGAGCAATACATCGCATGGATTCATCGAATATATCGCCGCCAACAGGATCGTAAATGACATCCGCGCCAAGTCCACCGGTGAGTTCCTTAACCTGATCCCGAAATCCATCGCTGTAATTGATGATCTCATCAGCACCAAACTCCTTAACCACTTCAAGTTTGGCATCGGAGCTCGCCGTCGCGATTACTCTTGCGCCCATCATTTTGCCCAGGTCGACCGCAGCAAGGCCGACGCCGCCCGCGGCGCCGTGGACCAGCAACGTCTCACCCGATTGCAGTCGCGCAAGTTTCAAACCGTGGAGTGCGGTGAGGTAGTTATTGCCAAAAGCTGCTGCCGCTTCAAGGTCAATACCGTCAGGGAGTTTCGTTACCGCGGAAGCTGGAACGTTCACGATTTCTACACAACCCCCTGGAGCGACGACCTGGTCGCCTGTCGTGAATCCCGCAACTTCATCTCCGACGGCAGTGACGACTCCGCTGCCATCGCCGCCAACGACATAGGGTGGTTCCCTTGTATCCTGGTAGTTACCGGCCATACGAACCAGATCGCTGAACGCGATACCCCGAACCTTCAGGTTCACCTGAAGCTCGCCAGGCGCGGGTGGCCCAGGGGGGTCAATATCCTTTACGACCAGGTCCTTTGGCGTGCCAAATTTTTCACATAGGACAGCTTTCAATGGTTCAGTCCCCGATACGAACGATACGAGTACCGATGTTTCCACCGGCGAGCAGATCAACGAACGCAGCGGGTGCTTTTTCCAGGCCGTCGAACTCATCGTTCAGCGGCGACAGTGTGCCGGATTTTATCCAGCCCTTTATTTCTTCTCTTGCTGACGCAAACTGGCTGGCGTAATCGAATATCAGGAATCCTTCCATACGAATTCGTTTGTTGACCAGCAAGCCGGGGATTCCGGTCGGTGCCGCACCAGGATTAGATGTATCGTACTGCGACACTACGCCACAGCAGACGATGCGTGAGTGCACGTTCATGCGACGCAGTGCCATACCCAGGATATCGCCGCCGGTATTGTCGAAATAAATATCGACGCCGTTTGGACAGGCTTCTTTGAGTTCACTACGAAAATCCTCTGACTTATAGGAAACCGATCCGTCGAAACCAACCTTTGTCTGTAGCTGCTGACATTTCTCCGGAGTGCTGGTGATACCGACAGTCTGGCATCCCTTTATTTTTGCTATCTGTCCTACCATGTGTCCAACGGATCCGGCAGCAGCGGAGACCAGCACAGTGTTGCCGTCTTCCGGTTTACCTACGTCCAGCAGGCCGAAATAGGCCGTGAGTCCGTTGGTTCCAAGGGCGCCAAGGTAGTGCGCAGGGTCTACGTCGTCCGTGACTTTAACCAGACCTTCTGCCTTGTGTACCGAGTAGTCCTGCCACCCTGAGCCACAAACGACGAGATCGCCTGGAGAAAGGATGGCGGAGTTAGACTTCTCTACTCGTGCGACACCAGTGCCACCCATAACAACATTGACGTTGGGGCTGCCGGCATAACTCGCGCTGCCCTGCAGTCCTGCTCTACTACCTGCTGCGACTGTTATCACCAGGGTACGGCAGAGTACCTCATCTTCTCCTGGTTCCGGGACGGCCGTCGTTTCTATGCGATAGTTTGATTCAGACAATTTGTCTTCTGGTAGCGAGTCGATAAGTACCTGTCTGTTTTCTGTCATGTTGTTTCCATCGAAGGTTGAGTCAAGGCGCGTATTGTAGCGGGCATTGGCCCGAATGGCATGGTGCTGGGTTTTCATGGTACTTTTCTGATTCTGCAATAGTAGTGGGTCAGCAGTGGAGAATAACCAGGGAGTACTCGTTGCTTGCCATGAGTGCGATGCGTTGTATCGACGGGAACCGATTCCAGTCAATGCCCGGGCGAACTGCACCCGATGCGGGAGCGTCCTGTATCGCCAGATTCCAGATGCAATGAACCGTTGTATTGCGCTATATCTGGCGGCACTGATGCTCTGGATCATGGCAAACAGCTATCCGTTTTTATCTCTTAAGGTTGGTGGTCTGGTCGAAGAGAACCTTCTGTATAGTGGTGGCTGGGCACTGTATAAGTTTGGCATGCCCGAGCTTGGGGTCCTAGTATTCCTAACGAGTATTGTTTTCCCGTTTGTCACCATTACTGGCCTGTTGTATCTGTTGATTCCGTTGCGTTTTTCTCACGTGCCGCCTTTTCGCGGAAGAGTCGTTCGCGTGGTAACCACTCTGGAGCCCTGGAGTCTGATCGGGGTGTTCTTCCTGGGCACATTGATTTCCGTGGTCAAACTGCAGGACCTGGCAACGGTGATTCCGGGACTGTCATTATTTGCGTTCGCAGCCCTGTTGTTTGTCTATAGTGGGGCGCGAGCGAATTTCGATTCTGAACTCATTTGGGCCGACAAACCAAATCTACGCGAGGATGGCCTTGGAGGCAGTACCAGCGTGGTTAATTGTCATACCTGTGGCATGCTGCATCTAAGGGACACCCATCCGGAACGCTGTGTAAGGTGCGACGCGCCAATTCATTTTAGGGTAGAGGATAGCCTGCACAGAACCTGGGCGCTGTTGGGTGCAGCGACGTTAATGTTGATTCCGGCAAACCTCTATCCTGTGATGACCGTGACTAAGCTGGGTAAAGGTGACCCAAGCACGATTATTTCCGGTGTGATAGATCTGATGCACGCAGGACTCTGGGGGCTTGCATTTATTGTGCTGTTAGCGAGTATCGTTGTTCCGGTTGCGAAGTTGCTGACCTTAAGTTTCCTGCTGACTTCGGTACGGCGCGGTTCGCAGTGGCGTCCTCGAGACAGAACGCTGCTATATCGAGTTACTGAGGTAGTTGGTGCCTGGTCTATGGTCGATGTGTTTCTTGTGGGTATGCTTGCGGGGTTGGTGAGCCTCGGTTTTCTGGCCACGATTGAACCGGGCATTGGGGCGACATTTTTTGGGGGAGCGGTGATTCTTACCATGTTGGCAGCCCATAGTTTTGATCCACGTCTCATATGGGATGGGATGGTCTCTGAGGAAGACGATAAGTGAGCGAACAGCAAATAGAGTCAGTATCTGTTTCCACCTATTCGGGTCCTTCAATCGTCTGGCTGGTACCCCTGATTACTGCACTGGTTGGTGGATGGCTTGTATTTCGAACGCTCTCGGACCAGGCTCCGATCGCAACGATCAGTTTTCAAACTGCTGAAGGGATCGAGGCAGGCAAAACGAAGATCAAGTACAAGAGCGTGGATATTGGGCTGGTGGGAGAGGTGTCCTTCGCCAGTGACTTCGAGAGTGTTGTACTCACGGCGAAATTCAATCAGGGAATGGAAGATTTTCTGCGCCGCAATACCCGCTTCTGGGTGGTAAGACCGCAGCTAAGTGTTCAGGGGGTGTCGGGTTTGAGTACCCTGGTCTCTGGCTCTTACATTGAGATTGATCCGGGACCTGGGTCACCTCAAAGCCATTTTGTTGGCATGGAAGAGATGCCACTTATTACCACAGATGATGCGGGTACCAGGATTACCCTGATTACTTCGAGTCTCGGATCAATTGCACGCGGATCACCAATCTACTACCAGGGGATCCTTGCGGGGGAGGCGCTGGGGTACGAACTCGCCAGCGATGCGAACAGTGTCTATATCCATGCGTTTGTGCGTGATCCCTTTGATCAGTTGGTGCGTGGTAACTCACAGTTTTGGAACGTTAGTGGACTCGACGTCTCTTTGACCGCCAATGGTGTTGAAGTGCGTACGGCGTCAGTTCAATCCTTATTATTCGGCGGCATTGCGTTTGAGACCCCGGCTTCGCTGGAAGTTTCTGCAGCGAGTGTTGAAGATCTGATTTTTACCTTGCACGATCGCTATGATGATATTCAGGACAAGACATTCGTTCGAAAACTTCAGTTTGTTATGTATTTCACTGGGTCTGTACGCGGACTTTCCCCCGGGGCGCCGGTTGAGTTCAAGGGCATCAAAATTGGGCAGGTGCTGGACATCCGACTTGAGTTCGACAACGAAGACACATCATTTCGTATTCCTGTATTAGTGGAGTTAGAGCCAGACCGAATTATCGATCGCAATCCCGATAACGTTGTTTCTCCGCAGCAAACCCTGGCGACACTCGTTGATAAAGGGCTTCGCGCAAGGCTCCAAACAGGCAGCCTGCTAACGGGTCAACTCTTTGTTGAGCTGAATTTGTACCCGGGCTCACCGATCAACCTGGTCGCCGATGAGGACGTCCCTTATCCCGAGTTGCCCACCATCGTTGGTGCTTTCGAAGCAATCAGTCAATCGATTACCGCATTTATCAGCAAGCTTGAAGAGGTGGACATCGATGCGATGGGTGACAACATTGTTGGAATCCTGGAAGGAACCAACGAACTTGTAAATAAACCTCAGCATGAAGAGACAGTGACTGACCTCCAGGCATCCTTCCGTTCGTTTAGAAATATTCTGGGTAATGTTGAAGAAACAAACTTGGATCAGACGTTAGCAGCAGCCCGTAACGTACTTGTTGATCTCGATAAAACCCTGGACATGGTGAATGACGTCTTGGAGCCCAATGCACCCCTGCAATACAACGTGATAAAGGTGACGAGTGAACTTGAGGAAACGGCGCGGTCTATTCGTTCACTGGTGGAGACGTTAGAAAGGCGACCTAATTCACTGATATTTGGGCGTGGGAACGCGGAAGAGGGAGGTACCCAGTAGTGAAGTTACTGTATGCGTTAGTTGTTCTGGTGTTAGCGACGGGCTGCTCCAGTGGAGGAACACCCATTCGCTACTATCTGGTGGATCCACAGGAGTATGGGGTTGAATCTGAAGCTTCGAACTTATCTATAGAATTGGTGGATCTTCAGGTGCCGCAGTATCTGGAGCGATTCCAAATTGCTTCACGCTTTGGTGAAAACCAGCTTGTGTTTTCTGACATGCATCAATGGGGGGAGAATCTTCGGAAGAACCTTATTCGCACGATGGGTGTGAATCTGGGACGCCTGCTGAATACCGTTGATGTGGGTACGCCTGAGAACAGAACAGCGTCCAAACCGGACTATCGAGTTAGCGTTCATATTGCGCGATTCGAACGGGACGCCGATGGTCGGGTGCGGCTGTTGGCTAGATTTCAGGTCATCTCAGTGGCCAGCGACAGACCCATTCAATCTCAGGGCGTGGAACTCGTCAGTGACCGATCTTTTAATTCAGCGAACTATTCGGGCACGGTCTCCTCGATGTCCGAATTGTTTAGCGTCTTGAGTCGTCGTATCGCAACAATGATTACGTCACTTGAGACACCGTCCTGATGCGCGTGGTTGTACTCCTGTCTGTACTCCCGGCTGTAATAGGGATCTCGCTGCTGTCGGCGCCTGTTTACGGAGAGTTGTCTGCAGCTTCCACCGGACGGCAGGTTATGGATGCAGTTTATGAAAGGCATCAACAGTATCCCTACGTCTATGAAGAACAATCCATGGTGCTCATTGACCGTCAGGGTCAGCGAGAGACTCGTACGTTAAGACGTTATTCCCGGGCGGAAGCAACCGGCGATGTGAACTTCCTCTTGTTGTTTGACTCCCCGGGGGAAGTAGAGGGAGTTGCGATGTTGGCAAAGCGGGAAGCTGACGGGACGGTTTCCCAAAGTGTATACCTGCCCGCCTTCGGTGGGTCCTTTGTGAAAAGTGGTGGTGAGTGTAATGTCGCTTGCGGTGACAATTTTCTGGGCACGGATTTTACGATCGAAAGCCTGACTGGCGAAGTGCTGGATGACTATGAGCACGTGCGTCAGACGGACCTTTATATGGGCGACGTGGAGTATTACGTGGTTGACGTACATCTGCCAGATGAAGGTCTGCCGTTACGAAGACACTATGTACTTAAAGACAGCCTGTATGTTTCACGCACTGACCATCTGGATGACCTGGGAAGGGTGCGTAAGAGACAGACCCATCATGATTTGTCACCCGTACATGGCGATATGTGGCGGGCGAATATGATGCTGATGGAAAACCACCAGGATGATCATCGAACCGTGATCAAGATCGATCGCCGTGTTTTTTCTGCTGACTATGTGCCGCCCCAAGTGTTCACCCGAGATTGGCTGCTCAAGAACCAACCGCCCCTCTTAAGGGATGAAGAGTTCATGGAAGATGAGGAGGTAGCGCCATGATCTCTGCGATGTTCCTCCTCAGTATTCGTCGTCGAACCATGGTGTTTGTCACTTTGGCACTGACCACTTTGATTACTGGCGCTGGGCTGCCAGAACTTAAGATCGACACCAGCTTCAATACGCTGATTCCTTCGGAAGAACCAGAACGTTTGGTGTACCAGCGGGTAATGGATGAATTCGGTTCTGACAACAAAACTGTGGTTTATGTCAGAGACGCCAAGCTCTGGTCACGAGAGAAGCTGACCCAACTCGACCAAATGGTGCGAGGGCTCAAGCAGATTCCAGCTGTGATCCGCGTCGATAGTGTATTTAACCTGCGTACGATTGAAGGAACACTTGATGAGTCTGGAGGCGATCCACTGGTCAACTCTCGACCAGTTCTTGACGGCATCCCAGCCAACGAAATGGAATCTGAGCAGGCGAGAGCGAGGGCGTTAGAGAATCCTCTATATCTGGGTAACCTGTTCTCTAAAGACGGGTCGGTTATTGCCATTGTCGTAACGGTTCAGGATAAGGAAGATCGCGAGAATTTTTCAGTAGAGATCTACCATCAACTCGAAGCGGTTCTGGGAAGTCACGCCGATGATTTCGAACGTTTATTCCAGGTAGGGCCACCGCGCATTAATGCCGAACTGCGAAATTCTCTTACGTCGGATTTTGCTTTGCTGGGCCCCTTGTCAGCCCTGGTGCTGGTTCTTGCCATCTTGTTTTTTATGCGCAACGTACTCGCGGCCATTATCCCCGTTGTCACTTCAGGTCTCGCCATTATTTGGACATTTGGTGTTATGGGTTGGACCGGTGTGCCACTCAATATTTTATCGGCAATGATCCCTTCCCTGATTATTGTTATCGGGTCGACGGAAGATACGCATATGATTGCGTCTTACTTCCGCGGCCTGGTGATGGGGCGCGATACTGATGATGCGCAGGAACGGCGGTTTGCCATCGACTACATGGCAAGGCACACGGGCCTGCCGATGATTCTAACGATATTTACGACAGCGCTGGGTTTCGGTAGTAATTTATTTGGCGATATTCTTCTGATCTATCATTTCGCAATCGCCTCGACGATGGCCATTATTTTTAACGGTGTGGTGACTATTCTGGTGGTCCCGGCCCTATTGGCGCAATTCGGTAAGCTGCAGCGAGAGGAAAAGAACGTCGCTACAGGTAATGCCCTGCCAGACCATATCATCAATACTTTTCGTATTTCCCAGGACAAGTTTCCAATCTATACATTGGTGTTTACCTTCTTCCTGTGTGTCTTTTTTACCTATCAGGCATCGCATCTGTACGTAACCAATGATCCGTTGTCATATTTTCCGGAAGACCGTCCTCTGATTCAGGAGACCAGGCAGATTCACGAGGATCTGGCGGGTATAAAGGTGTTTTTTGTTGCCCTTGAATCGGAGAAAGAGAAAGCATTTCTTGAGCCACAGAATCTTCGTAAGCTGAGTCAAATTCAGGAGTTCATGGCTAAACAGGGTGTATTTGATACCAGCTTGTCAATTGCTGATCATCTCAAGTACGTCAATCAGGAGTTTCAGGGGGGAATATCGGGAGGCAGTCTGCCACCGACCCGTCAACTCGTCGCTCAATATTTGATGTTCTTCCATCGTAGCGAGTTGGAAACGTACGTGAGTCATGATTACAGTCGGGCGAATATTGTAGTGCGACACAATCTGGGCGACTCGCATACGCTTAATAGGCATATTCAGGAACTGAAGGAAGCCGTCGCGCAGATTTCCGGGAGTGACATTGAGGCGATGGTTGTCGGTGAGAACCTGCTAGTCAACCATGCGGCAGAGCAATTGATGGTATCCCAGGTGAAAGCACTGAGTCTGCTCCTGTCTTTAATTTTCATCATCATTTCGATCATGTTTACATCGATTAAGGGCGGTGCTATCGCCATGATCCCATCGATCATTCCCATTGTGTTGATGTTTGGCATTATGGGGTTGTTGGGTATTCCACTTAATCCCGGAACGGCAATGGTTGCGGTAATCGCCGTTGGTATTGCGGTGGATGGCACCATTCATTTGTTGGCGAGATACAACGAGCTTTGCAGACGGACGTCAGATTATGAAGGCGCTGTGCGCCAGGCAGTGCAGGAGGTGGCGACGCCCCTGATAGTCTCTAGCCTGGCATTGTCGTTGGGCTTCGGCATCCTGTTGTTCTCCAACTTTACCGTGGTCGCCCAATTCGGTGCCCTGGCGGCTACCACAATGCTGATATCCATCTTCGCCAACTTATTGATCACGCCGATTATTATGGCGCGGATCCGGCTCGTCGGGCTGTACCAGATCATCGCGATGAAAGTTGATCAGACCGTACTTGAGAAAAGCCCGCTATTTGCAGATATGACCGGCTACCAGCGACGGAAAGCCATTCTTATTTCAGAGATTCACGAGTTTGAAGAGGGCGAAAAGCTGGTGGCCCAGGGAGATGTCGGCCGCAACATGTACATGATCCTCGAAGGGGCCGCGGACGTCGTGCGTACTGACGAAGGAGAGTCCCGCAAACTGGCGGAGCTGAATGCGGGCGATGTCTTTGGCGAGGTCGGCTATATACAGGAAATTGAAAGAACAGCAGATGTGATTGCCACGGCCCCGGTTGCTGCACTTAATTTTGATTACAACCGTATGCAGAAAGACCTGAAATATTTTCCGCATATTGTCGCGAAGTTGAATTTCAACATAAGCAGTATTCTTGGGACGCGCCTTGCGGATGTGCTGGCGCAGCGCTAGTGTTTTAGTTAATAACTTAGGGAACAGTCATGCCTACATATAAGCTAAATATTAATGGTGAAACCCAAAAGGTGGAGGCCCCCGAAGACATGCCTCTGCTTTGGGTTCTAAGAGATCGTCTTGGACTGGTAGGTGCTAAATACGGCTGCGGTATTGGCCTTTGCGGCGCCTGCACCGTGCATATGAATGGTGTACCGGTTCGTTCCTGTATGGTTCGAGTCGCAGATGTAGGGGGTGCACAGATCAAAAGCATCGAAGGTCTTGCCGATGGTACGAAACTGCATCCACTGCAGAAGGCGTGGATCGAGAAGGATGTCGCACAATGTGGCTATTGTCAGACTGGTCAGATCATGTCGGCGGCCGCACTTCTGGCCCAGAACCCTGACCCTACTGATGACGATATCGACGCAGCGATGGCAGGCAACTATTGTCGGTGTGGTACCTATATTCGTATTCGTGAAGCAATTCACGCGGCGGCGGTGGAAATGCAAGCATCAAGACACCTGGAAGGTGATGCGGTTGTTGCGCATTGGGAGCCGGAGGCTAACTCATGAAAACGAATCTTATTCAGGAAGTCAGTAAAGCACTTGGCAAGACAGATATTTCGCGCCGTGGGTTTTTAAAGCTGAGTGGCATTGCCGGAGGAGGGTTGGTTTTAGCGGCGACCTTGCCCAACCTCAATGCAAAGGAACTGGGGACGCTGGTTGGTTCCAGTGAGCTCAATGCTTTCGTACAGTTATCTTCGGATGGCACCATTACGATCTACTCCGCGCGCCCTGATATGGGCCAGGGAGTAAAGACATCGCTGCCAATGATCGTTGCAGAAGAAATGGGCGCGAAGTGGGAGGACGTGGTGGTACTTCAGTCCGGTGTGGATGAGAAATATGGTTCGCAATGGGTGGGCGGATCAATGTCTATTGCATCCAGTTTTGATCATATGAGACAGATGGGTGCTTCAGCCCGGGAAATGCTGATTGGCGCAGCAGCGGATTCGATGGAATTACCACGAGAAGAATTCAACGCTGCCAATAGCGAGATTATTCATATATCGGGAAGAAAGCTGACCTTTGGACAGTTGGCGGCTTTAGCAGTTAAGCAGCCGATACCAGATCCAGACTCCCTGAGGTTCAAGCATGCCGAGGATTACACCATCATCGGCACATCGGTTTCCGGGGTGGATAATCTGGTGATCACGACGGGGCTGGCGATGTTCGGTATCGATACCGAGGTGCCAGACATGGCGTACGCAGCCTACTACAAATGCCCGGCGATTGGTGGCGGCGTTACGCGAGCCAACGTCGATGAAATCAAGAAGATGCAAGGGATCATTGATGCCTTTGTGGTCAAGGGCAATGGACAGGTGAGACAGTTGCTCCCTGGTGTCGCCGTTGTGGGAGATAGTACCTGGGCGGTGTTCAACGCGGAGAAAGCATTAAAGGTTAAGTGGGACGAATCTACGGCTTCAAAGGACAGCTGGAAGAATCTTGTAAAAACCGCAAGAAAGCTTGAGGGAAAGCAGGGTGATAATGTCATTCTAAAAAAAGGCGACGTGGACGCCGAGTTTAAGAAAAAGACCAACAAGATTATTGAGGGGAGCTACACCTATCCGTTTGTTGCACACTTTTGTATGGAACCGATGAATTGCACGGCGTCGTACGTCAAAGGTGCGGGCGGCGAGAAAGATAGTGTCGAAATCTGGGCGCCTACCCAGGGCCCCTCGGGAATTCCGCCGACAATTGGTGGCCTTTACGGTGTTGATGCAGATCGCGTAGAGGTACACGTTACCCGGTTGGGTGGTGGTTTTGGGAGACGCTTTAGTACCGAGTTTGTCTGTGAAGCGGTAGAGATATCAAAGCATGTTGGACGGCCCGTGAAGCTGACCTGGACCCGTGAAGATGACATCCAGCATGACTATTTTCGCGCGGGCGGATTTCAATGGTTAAAAGGTGCTGTGGATGAGCAGGGTAAGCTGGTTGCGTGGGATCAGCACTACATTGGTATGGGACAAAACGGCAAACCTACTTCCGGTTCCCGTTTTGGTAGTGCCGAATTACCGCTACCTACCCTTGATAACGTGCGTGGCAGTGCCACGTTCCTGGAGATTGATACTCCCTGCGGACCATGGCGCGCGCCTGGGGCAAATACTCATGCGTTTGTTGTACAGAGTTTTATCCATGAGCTAGCGCATCTTGCGGGTCGTGATCATCTGGAATTTCTGCTGGAAGTCATAGGAGAACCACGATGGCTTCGCCCGGGAAATATACGTTCCCTGAATACGGGACGGGCAGCGGACGTTACGCGGCTTGCGGCGGAGAAGGCTGTTTGGGGTCGGAAACTACCTGACGGGCGTGGTCTTGGTCTTGCGTTCCACTTCAGTCACGGGGCCCATATTGCGGAAGTCGCAGAAGTGTCGGTTGATGCGAACAAGAAACTGACGGTGCATAAAGTCACGGTGGCGGTCGATGTTGGACCCATTATTAATTTGAGTGGCGCGTTATCTCAGGTTAAGGGCTCCATTATCGATGGGCTAAGTACAATGGTTGGGCAGAAGATTACGATGGAACGCGGTCGTATCGAGCAATCAAACCTGCACGACTATCCCGTCTTGCGGATACCGGCAACACCGGAGGTCGAAGTTCATTTTATAGAGAGTGACAATCCATCGACGGGGCTGGGTGAACCAGGATTACCTCCGCTTGCTCCAGCAGTTGGTAACGCGATCTTCGCAGCGACGGGGGAGCGAGTCAGGAGTATGCCGCTTACCGACGAGGGGTACTCGGTTTAGTTCACATGCGTCGCGTTGCGGTCGTTACTACCTCGAGGGCTGACTATAGCCATTTGTACTGGCCGTTAAAGGAAATTGAGGCTCACCCGGATTTGGAGCTCCATCTGATTGTCATGGGTGCCCATCTGTCTGCGACTTTTGGAGCGACCATAGAGCAGATTCGAGCTGACGGATTCACCATTGCGGTAGCGCTGGATTGTCTTGATCCTGAAGATGGCGACGAAGCGATGGCGCGTACTATTGGTCTTGCGGTTAGTCAGCTGACACCAGTGCTTGGCGAGTTAAGACCCGACATTCTGCTGTTGATAGCGGACCGGTATGAAATGCTGGCGCCTGCATCGGTGGCGCTGGCTCTGCGTATCCCCATTGCCCACATCGAAGGCGGTGATATTAGCGAAGGAGCGATTGACGACGCGGTAAGGAATGCGTTGACGAAGATGTCTCATCTGCATTTCACGCCCACCGAAGCGGCCAGGCACCGTGTGCTGGCGATGGGAGAAGAAGCATGGCGAGTGACCTGTAGCGGTGCGCCATCCCTGGATCACCTGATGCGTAGTCGGTTGCCGGATAGGCAAGCGTTGCAACTCAGCCTGGGTCAACCACTGTCAGATCATTCTTGTGTGGTTGCCTACCATCCTGTCACGCTTAATGATGATACGACTTCAGAGATGGAATCACTCTTTGGTGGCCTCGATTCCTGGCGTAACCAGATAATATTCTGTTTCCCCAATGCGGACGCGGGTAGCTCCAGGGTGGCTGAGCGAACCCGGGTGTTCTGCGATACGCGAGACAATGCCAGGCTGTATGTAAACCTCGACCATCTCACCTATTGGTCACTGCTTTCCCATGCATCATTGATGATAGGTAATTCTTCGAGCGGGATTATGGAAACAGCAAGCGTAGGATTACCTACGGTGGACATTGGGGAACGACAGCGTGGACGAACTCGTGCAGCAAACGTGTTACATGCGGCTGCTGATAGCGGTCAAATCACTCGGGCCATTGAGAAGGCAACGTCTGCCGAATTCATTTCGGCCATGAAGGATATTAAGAACCCCTATGGGGATGGTGCTGCGAGTGAACGTATTGTGGCCGGACTCACGAATGCTCCCGACCGGCAGACATTGTTGACTAAACGCGCGCTGCCTTTGGATGGAGAGCAAGACTTATTTATTCAGGATCCAACGTAGTGACCGAGCGTATTCCTCTTGCCCGCACTGACATTGGGGATGCCGAGGTGGAAGGCGTGTCACGAGTGATGGAGAGCGGTCGCCTGGCGCTGGGCGAAGAGATGCGCTCGTTTGAACAGTCCTTCGCTGACTATCATGGTGTGTCGGGTGCGGTGATGGTCAACTCCGGGACTTCCGGACTCATGATTTCACTGCAAGCCCAGGGTGTGGGTTCCGGCGATGAGGTTATTGTGCCGGCGTTGACCTTTGTTGGTTCGATAAATGCGATATTGGCGGTCGGTGCAACACCCGTCCTGGTTGATGTGGAAAGAGACAGCGCGAATATCGACCCCAACAGAGTTCGGGGAGCGGTTTCGAGCCAATCGAAATCGATTATGCCGGTACATCTTTACGGCTTGCCCGCGTCCATGTCGGAGATCCTGAATATCGCACAGGCGTGTGAGCTGACCGTTATTGAAGATGCCTGTGAAGCGATAGGGGCGGACTATGATGGGAATAAGGTGGGTTCTATCGGTGATGCTGGCGTATTTGGTTTTTATCCGAACAAAGTGCTCACCACTGGAGAAGGGGGTATGGTCATTTCCAATGACGCCACACTTCTGGCCAGGTGTCGTGCGATGGTAAACCAGGGTCGTGGCGAAGAGACTAGCGTTCCCCTTGGGTATTCTCTCCGTGGATCGGAGCTATCTGCCGCAATTGGAAGGGCCCAGCTGACATCGCTGGACACTCGGATCAGCGAACGTGAGCAAATAGCATTACGTTACGTTGACGCCCTGGCTGCCGTACCTGAAGTGCACCTACTTTCACCGAATTTACCGAGGAGCTGGTTTACATTCCCTGTGTTGTTGCCTGACGGTGTTGATCGGGCTCGCGTGAAGGATGAACTGGGGAAACAAGGTATCGCCTCAGCCGAGTACTTTCCTGCAATTCAAACGTTACCAGGTTACAAGGAGAGGATTAGAGCGTCCTGTGACCTTTTGGTGAGTGAGGACATTGGGCGGCGTGTGTTGTGTCTGCCATTCTGGCGAGGTGTTGAAGTGCACATACCGGAAATTATTGAATCTCTGGCGAATTCACTCTGAGGTTTTTGATTTCGCCTGACGAATTCTTTTTTCCAGGGACTCAATGCTTATGTCTGTCTCGGCAGGGGCAAGTTTCTCAGCAGATAGATACTCATAAAGACTGCTGCGAGTGTGCGCGATGGTATCGTGGCCCAATCGACGCTCCCGCTCATATCGCAATGCACCTATATCAATGGGTGCGACTACCACTTTTTCTCCGGGACCCGGGTCCGCCTGTGCGAGGATGCGTCCATCGTAGTCGACCACCATGCTGCCACCCGGCCAGCTAAACGGTGGGTAATTGCGCATCTCGGCGCCCTGATTGGCGGCGACCACATAGGTCATGTTCTCAAGTGCACGGGTGCGATTAACGAGTGTCCACCAGTCCATGGGCTCGCTGGCTCCCCAGGGGTCCATGTAGGCGGAAATTCGAATCATGATTTCTGCGCCGCGAAACGCCAATTCACGGATCGTTTCCGGGAATAACCAGTCGTAGCAGGTTGCGACCGCGATTTTGCCAAGCTCGGTATCCGCGACGGGAAACACGTCTTCGTTGTAGCCCGCTATGTCATGTGGGCTGGAATGCACTTCCCACGGTATCCAGGGATTGACCTTGCGATATTTGCTGAGAATTCCAGTAGGTCCAATCAGTACCGTCGTGTTAAAGACGTGTCCGGGATAGGCGTTATCAACTTCAAGAAACGAACCGGTCTGTATATAGCAGCCGAGCTTGCGCGCGAGTTCAACGTATTGCTCAGTGTGTTCATTGGGTAATTCCACGGCCAGCTTTTCGGCAAGTTCACCTGCCGTTGGGTAGACTGGAATCGCATGAGCAAACTCTGGAAATGCCAGAAGGCGAACATCAAAGAACGGCTCGTAGCCAACAACGGTCTGCTCGACTATTTCACACATCCTGTCTACCCGGGATGAAATTTCCACCCGGGTCTCTGCTGCAGGAAAGTCAATTTGGCACGCGGCACCGTAAAACGGTGTGGTCATGAATTTCTATCCTGGCCTTTTAGGCAATGTATCACACCACGTTGTGATAAATCCCTGCAAACGAGTTTACTGCGCCAATGGCAACCATATTGTCGGATAGTAGGGAGTTGGGTACGGAACAATGGTGCCATCCACCAGTGTCGTGCCGCCAGGACAGAACCCTGGAATTCGAATGCTGCTGCAGATTCTGCTTCTAATGGATTCATATGAAAGATATCCGCCGCTGATCTCTTTGACTTCATTTTGTGTCAGCTCACGCATGGTTTTTACTCCGCCAGTTTGGATGAAAGTCCAATGTAAGGCATTTGCGCGCAGCCTGATATCGTCATTCTCCTAAAGCGTTGTGGGACATCTTTCAATCTTGATCTGGACCACATCGGTTCTGCCGATATGAAATCCGGCTTCGCAATAGCACAGGTAATACATCCACAGTCGATAGAAACGATCATCGAATCCCTGCTGTTGGAGCCTGGGCCAGGCAGCCTTGAAACGCATACGCCAGTGTTCAAGTGTAGTGGCATAGTCCTGACCAAAGCGATACAAATCCGTGACGCGCAATCCCTGGCGACCAAGAACTTCGTTAATCTGTTTAACCGTTGGCAACATACCACCGGGGAAAACGTACTGCTGAATAAAGTCTGGTTGTCGCTGATAGGTATCAAAAGCGTCTTCATCGATGGTAATGATCTGCATCGCCGCAATGCCATCTTCAGTCAATAGCGTTGCAAGCTTTTTGGCGAATGTATCCCAATACTCCACCCCAACTGCTTCAAACATTTCGATGGATAAAATACGGTCGTATTGGCCTTCGACATCCCGGTAATCCTGGAAACGAGCAGAAACATTTTCGTCTCCGGAGAGCCGCTGGCTCGCGTAGTTTACCTGCTCACGGGATACCGAGATGCCGTCGGCCTGACAACCAATACTGCCCAGATGCTCCAGCAGTCCGCCCCAACCACAGCCGATTTCCAGGACATGATGTTGATCGTTCACTTCGGCAGCTTCGCATAGTCGTGTGTACTTGGCGCACTGTGATGTTTTCAGATCGTCGGTCTGTTCGAAGACCCCCGCTGAGTAGCTCATGCTCGGGTCGAGCCACTCCTTGTAAAAATCGTTGCCCAGGTCGTAGTGAAATGAAATATTTTTTCGGCTACCTGATTTCGAATTCCGATTCTTTGCGTGCGCCCATGAGTCTGCAATTCGCTGTAGGCCTGAAGCCTTGGAGAAGCTGTTAAGTTGGTGCAGATTGTCCGCAAGAAGCGCCAGGAGTTCTGGCAGTGAAGTCGTATCCCATTCCTGTTCGAGATAGCCTTCGGCCAGGCCCACACCACCTCTGTTTAATATCCTGAATAGTGCTCGCCATTTCCGCACGTGAATATCAGCACTGCGTCCTGCGCGATGACCGTCAATGACCACTTCCCGCTCATTAGGGAGTCGCAGGGTCAGGGTGCCCTGATGAATTTTCCCAGCCAGCGCTCTACTAACCAGACGACCGACGAAGTTTTCTTCTCTTTCCGAAGTGTCGAATGCGGTGGCTTTATCCATGTTGTACTTCCTGCTGTTTTGGTTTGTGGTAGATGCGCAGACCCTTTAGCCATAGTCGAAGGGCCTGCCAGTGAATATCGAGTGTGATACCTAAAGTCGCGAGGGGTGCCTGGACGACAGTTTTGACAAGGTTGGGTTTAGTGAACGGTATGCCCGTACCCTTAAATCCTGCAAACAGACTTGAACCCTCGTCGTCAAAGTAGCGGATTGCAACATTGAGGTCGTGATGGGGCTCGGTCACGCTGAACTCATAATGGCCGCTCATGCTGAAAAATGGTGAAACGTGCAGCCGTTTAGTCGTCGGAACATCATGGCCATCGTACTTCTGAATGTAAGCATATGATTCACCAAATGTATTGTGTACTTCGTAAAGTACCGCAGTCAACGTCTGACTGTCGCCATGCTCGTAGCAGTAGGCGATTGAGATTGGGTTGAACACATAGCCAAATATTCTCGGCATACATATGACCTTGTAGCGCAGGTTGCGCAGCCCTTGCTGAGCCAACAGGTGATCCAGCCACTGGCGATAGGGGGTCCCGTCCTGGGCACCATGGTCTTCGTCGTAGAAGCTGACGATTCCTGGCTTATTGACGGTAAACAATCTGCCGACTCGCAGGTTTTCCAACTCTTCCAGGTCAAACAGGAACCAGGGTAGCCGGTGGGTAAAACGATGTTCAACGCCACCGGTCCTGTGATGTACTACTAGCCCTCGATAGATCGTCGAATTCATGCGGCTGCCTGGCGCTCTCGTACAAATATTCTGGTGTTTGACCCGCCCCAGGGCCGAGACTGACCGGTAATTTCCTCTGCGACAGCCAGGCCTGATTGAAGGCCGTCTTCGTGAAACCCATGACCAAAATAGGCGCCGCAGAACCAGGTGCGCTGATTACCCTGAAGGTCCCAGAGTTGAGTACGGGCTGTCGCTGTCGCGTTGTTTAGTATTGGATGGGTGTAGTCAAACTCCTTCAGGATTCCGTTTGGAGTGAAGGGTGGGTTGAGCGTGATGAATATGTCCTGGTCAGTGTTCAGGTTTTGTAACAGATTCATCCAGTAGGTGACGCACAATCCATCGGACCCATGATCCAGATAATTCCAGCTTGCCCAGGCTCGCCGTTTGCCAGGCATGAGCCTTTCATCAGTATGTAGGTAGGCCTTGCTTGGTGAGTATTTGAAATTGCCCAGAATTTTTTGTTCGTTGGCACTGGGGGTGTCGAGCAGACCCAGTGCCTGATCAGCATGGGTTGCTAGCACTATATGGTCGAATTTATCGATGATGCCGTTCCAGTGTATACGAACCTGGTTGGGGTCTCTTTCCACGCCGGTTATTCTGGCATTCAGGTTAATGGTGATGCCGGGTGTGGTTAGTATTTTCCTTACGTAAGAAATGCTTCCACCATCGACGGTATACCAGGGGGGTCTGTCGCGAAGTTGCAGCAGTCCATGGTTCATGAAGAAATCGATGAAGGAGCGGGCTTGCATGTGCCCGACTTCGTTGATGTCAGTTGACCAGATCGCGGCGGCCATCGGCAGCAGATGGTTTTTCGCGAAGCTGTCCGAATAGTTCTCCAGCAGTTCGAACAAGGTCGTTTCCAGACTGATCTCCAGCCCGGGTGCTTTCTCATAGAAATCTCGAATGTCTTTTACCATTGACCAGAAGCTGGGACGAAAAATATTGCTTCGCTGAGCCAAAAGACCATTCAGTCCGTGTCCGGCATACTCCAGTCCGCTCGCGCTCGACACAGCGAATGACATGTTGGTGGGTGTGGTTGGTACATCAAGGTGGTTGAACAGCGCCGTAAGATTGGGATAGGTCGCTTCATTATATACGATGAATCCCGCATCCACAGGTACGACAGCATCTCCGATCGTCGGGAATACGGTGTTTGCGTGACCTCCAGCCTGGTCTGCAGCTTCTATCAGGGTGACCTCGACCCCGGCTCGTGCCAGTAGCCATGCTGCAGCCAGTCCGGATACTCCGCTGCCGATCACGGCAATTGACGTTTTTTTCATTTGTGCCTGCGTTGACTATATAGTTGTATTGGAACTGGTTACGTCCTTCTTATTAATTTGGATGAATATCATCCGTTTTTGGATTTAACACGTAGACGATTCATGAGAGGAACAATGCAACAGTCGGGTGAACCGGAAATAGACCAAGAGTCCAGCTTATTGCTGGCGATTGGTAATAATCAGAGTCAACAGGCATATGTTGAATTATTCGAGCTGATGGCCCCTAAAATCAAATCTTTTTTGATGGGGCGTGGTAGCAGTGTCGATGAGAGTGAGAATGTAACGCAGGATGCGATGTTGTCCGTCTGGCGAAAGGCTGACCTGTTTGATCCGAATAAGGCTTCAGCGCGTACCTGGGTATACGCAATCGTCCGAAATCGACTGATTGACGTTCAGCGTAAAACTTCTCGGGTTGATCGGGGAAATAAGAAGTATCGGTACCAAAGTGGTAATGATTTTATTAGCAATGGCGGGGTAAACGATGCTTCTGCACAGGCCCAGCTACAAAGGTTGTTGCAGGAACTACCCGATGAACAATCGCAACCCCTAGTGATGAGTTATGTGCAGGGTATGTCACACAAGGAAATCGCAAATAAAATTGGATTGCCGCTAGGGACAGTGAAGTCTCGAATTCGTATGGGCTTTCAACGTTTACAAGAAATGGTTAATTAATATGAGTACTTCAAACCATCCAGATCAGGCCTGGTTTGTCAGCTATGCAGCTGGTAGCCTGACACCATCGTTCAATCTTTTGCTTCAGGCACATTTGGCTGTCTGTTCACAATGCCGCTGCGGATTGAAAAAGGCGGATGAGATTGGCGCACAGTTTATGTTCGGTGGCGAAGAAGCGCCGATGGATAATTTCGAAATGCCGAATCCCCAGCTAGGGGTGAATCAGAATGAGTCCATAGAGTGGGGTAAAGATGAGGTGACCGATCTGTCACAGTTCTTCGATCACTATATCGGTACTCATCTGGACGGCTTGCAGTGGATGAATGCAGGTAAGGGGCTTCAACTATGTAAGTTGTCGGATAGCGACGACGACAAGATGTTGATGCTCAGAGCAGCCCCGGGAACGGTCCTTCCTAAACATAGACACAATGGTAGCGAGTTGACGCTGGTTCTGAAGGGAGCATATTTCTGTGAGGACGCCCTTTTTAAGGTGGGCGACATTGAAGATGCAGACGATACGACACTTCATCAACCGGTAGTTACCAACGATAGCGAATGTATTTGTGTCGCAGCCGTTGACGGTCCGCTGAGATTTTCCGGATTGCTACAACGCGTCGCGCAGCCGTTTCTCGGTATATAAGATGACGTTACCGACCAAGGCATTGATCGTCGTTATGGCGTCGCCTTTTGTTGCGCTTGGGTTGATACTGATATCCGGACGTGACGGTGTGTTACTGGGACAGATTCCGGTATTCGATCTCTGCATTGCGGTTGCTTTCCTCTGCCAATGGCTAGCGTTTGTACCGTCTTATCTTTATCAGACGGAACATTATTTTGATCTGTCTGGCAGCGCGACCTACATCTCTGTGGCGACGCTTGCGCTGGTTTTTGGCGCATCGGGTGACCCGCGAAGCATTCTGCTAGCTACACTTATCATGGTCTGGGCGATCCGCCTTGGCACGTTTCTATTCAGTCGTGTTCGTAAGAAAGGTTCCGACTCGCGCTTCGTGGAAATACTACCGAGCTTTCGCGTGAATCTGTTGACCTGGACGTTGCAGGCTATTTGGGTTTCCGTTACGGCTGCCTGTGCGCTGGTCGCAATTACGTCAGCAACTAAGGTCCCGATAGACGGTTGGGCGATCCTGGGGCTGATCCTCTGGTGTGCTGGATTTGCTATTGAAGTCATTGCCGATCATCAGAAGCAGGTTTTCAGGTCGAAACCAGAGAACGCTCGTCGGTTTATTACTACGGGACTGTGGGCCTGGTCTAGACATCCAAACTATCTGGGCGAGATTATGCTGTGGACTGGTGTTGCCGTTATGGCGTTGCCTGTGCTGCAGGGATGGCAGTTTCTCACATTGATGTCTCCGTTTTTTGTCTACTATCTTTTGACCAGGGTGAGCGGTATCGAAATGCAGGAACGTCAGAACGATAAGACGTGGAGCTCAGATCCCACGTACTGGAGATACAAAGAAACGACGCCTGCGCTCTGGCCTTTGACCAGGATCTCTGGCTCACAGCAATCGGCGCTCTAAGGTAAGAGCATTTCATTGCCCACGTTCGAGAAACGTGGCTTATCGAGCCCATGCCGCTCTTGTTCTTCCTTTTCTTGTAGTCAGGCGCTAGGGGTCTCGTCTATGAATCATTGTGGACCCACTATCTAAGACTTTTTCTCGGACATACTGCCGACGCGCAAACGCTGGTGCTTCTGCTGTTCATGGGTGGTATGGCTATACGTGCCTGGCTGGCTAGCCGGCGCAATCACCAGAATCCCTTGCAGCTATACGCAATTGTCGAAGGCTTGATCGGTGTGATCGCACTGTTATTTCATTTGGTCTTTACTCGAGTGACCAATGTGGCCTTCATGGAAATCTTTCCAGCCGCTAATGGGCCCCTGCTGATCGAGGCATTGAAGTGGATGATTGCCGCATTATTTGTGATGCCGGGATCTATATTGTTGGGTGCGACATTTTCCCTGATGGTGACGGGGCTATTACGCCGCTATCAATTAGAAGCGGGAAGACTGGTTGCCTCGCTGTATTTTGTTAATAGTCTTGGTGCGGCGATTGGTGTTTTGATTTGCGGTTTCTGGCTGATAGCAAGATGCGGCTTACCAGGCTCCATGCTGATCGCTGGTGCCATCAACATACTGCTCGCGATAGTTGTGTATGTGTTGAGCAGGCGACCGATCACCCAGCCGCCTGCCAGTCCGGGTTCTGCTGGCGAGCCTTCTCCCGACAGGTTGCTTGTTCTCGTAGCGCTAATGACCGGCCTCGCATCCTTTGTTTACGAGATTGCCTGGATTCGGATGCTGAGTCTTGTGCTGGGGTCGTCTACTCATGCATTTGAGCTGATGCTAAGCGCGTTTGTGCTGGGTCTTGCGCTCGGTGGCTACTGGGTTCGACACCGAATAGTCAGGCTGACTCAGCCAATTGTGTTTCTTGGCAAAGTCCAACTCATCATGGGTGTGATGGCTTTACTCAGCATGCTTGTCTATGAGCAATCCTTTTACTGGATGCAGCTGAGATCGCCGTGATTGGCATGGGTTCGGGCATCACCACCCACACGCTGCTGGCAAGTCCCGGGGTTAAACGCTTGGATACTGTGGAGATCGAGCCGGCGATGGTGGCAGGCGCACGTTTTTTTGGTGAACGTTCACAAAGAGCGTTTACGGATTCGCGGAGCAACATTGCGATCGATGACGCGCGAACCTATTTCACCAAACGCAACGCTCGCTACGACCTGATTGTGTCGGAACCTTCTAATCCGTGGGTTAGTAGCGTTTCTTCAGTATTTAGTCGTGAATTCTATCGACAAGTTACTCGATATCTGGAACCCGATGGCCTATTCGTGCAATGGCTACATCTATATGAGTCGAATGAAGCACTGGTCTTTTCAGTGCTTAACGCGCTGGAGGGACAATTTGCCTACTACGATATTTATTTTGCGGTTGACGGTGATGTGATCATCATCGCAAACGTCGATTCGCCGCTACCGAGATTGGTGGATGCGATACCGGAGGGTTTAGGCGACGAACTTGGGCGACTGGGCATTAACAGCACTGATGACATTCGCGTACGGTACCTGGTATCCAGGTCGCACATCACCACTGTTTCACCGCTCTATCCGACCATCAATATGGACTACTTCCCGTTTTTGGATCTGCAATCGACTAAAGCCCGGTTCAAAGGAGAGCAATCTAACTTGCTGGTAGATATCAGAACTTCTCTCCTACCGATTGATGAGGTCGTTATTGGCAATATTGCACCGAGGACCCAACTCAATCTTACTGAAACAGGGATAGTGCAAAATCCGTTGGTTGCGCTTGTTCGACAGGCGAAGGTGCTGAGCACTGCAATCACTGATCCAGGTAACAACGAATCCCTGACGGACTTTGACCGACGGCTCCTCTTTGATCTTCAATCAATTCGACTCGCTTGTGAAAATCGCATTGATATCTCTTTGTGGGAGGAATCGCTCATGGGGTTTGCGGGAACGCTGCTGTTTTTGTCACCTGGGGAATTGCCGCCGGTGTGGGAAATCTTGTCCGAGCATCAGTGTGATGATGCGGAGTCATTGCAGGCCAAGAGATGGCTGATGCTCCTCGAAGCGTTGAGCCAGCGACATATGGATCGCCTGACTGTGCTATCTGACGAGTTGTTGCAGGGTCGAAATCCGGATTCGTCAACCGTCAGGTTTCTTAAGACAGTTAAGGCGATGGTGTTAACGGCTGAAGGACAATCTTCGAGGGCGATCGATTCCATCCACGAGAATGAACTCGTTAACGATAACGCACATATCGCCACTAAACTCATGTATCTGCATGCGCTAGCTGAGGAAGCCAGATCCAATCCTGATTGACAAGCTCGTCCTGCCGGGTAGTATCCGCACCATGTCCGAAAGCACTACCTCACCTAAACCATTCATGAATTACCGACTGCTGATTGCTTGTGTCGTTGGTTTCCTTGTGATTGCCGCGCTGTTTAACGAATTCGTTAAGCCGCGAATATTTCCCAAGCGATTCGGTGCGGTGATCGAAGATAGTCTGTTTCGGAGTGGTCGCATTCACCCGGATCTGCTGCCCTCGGTTATCGAGGATCATCAGATTGATACCATCGTTACCCTGACGAGAGACGTCAGTACTGTTGAGTATCAACCTATAGAGCGCGCCATCACCAGTGAAATGGGTGTTGATTTGGTGCGTTTCCCACTAGATGGCAACGGCACTGGGGAGGTCTCCAGCTATATCGGTGCGCTCACGCATATTTACGATGAGTTGGGTGAAGGGAGACGCGTGCTCGTGCATTGCGCAGCAGGTTCGCAACGTACTGGTGGGGTTATGTTCCTGTATCAGACCCTGGTCTTACAAAAGAGTGAAGGCGATGCGTACAAAGAGATGATCGACTACGACTTTGATCCCGAGCGCAATGCGGCCCTGTTACCGTATCTTGTAGATATCCTTCCGGAAGTAGTGGATGCGCTTGGTGCGTACGGTATTTCCCCGGCTGCTGTTCCTGAAATCAAAGGGCTTGCCGCTAAGTAAGATTACTGCTGATGCCAGGCGCTGGCCGAGATGCTAAGGCGCTCGCGAATAATGTAGGGCTTGTTCCCGGTAGACTCATAGTAGGTCCTGGTCATGAATTCACCGAGGATGCCGGTGCAGAAAAACTGTATCGACATGATGACGAGTAGAATTCCTGCAAGAAACAATGGCCTTCCACCGATGTCGTCTCCCATGAATACCTTTACGAAAAGCAGGTAGGTGAGCATCAAACCACCGATGCCTCCCAGGACAATCCCAATGCGGCCAAAGAAGTGTGCCGGGCGACTCATGAAAGACATAAAGAAATATACAGAGAGCAGGTCTAGCAGAACTCGATAGGTACGTGAAAGTCCATACTTTGAGTATCCGTATTGTCTGGCGCGGTGGTTGACCACCTGTTCCTTGATTCGTGAGGTTGAGGTATGACTCGCCATCCATGCAGGAATAAACCGGTGCATTTCACCGTAGATTCTTACCGATTTAATGATCTCGGCTCGATAGACTTTAAGTGAGCAGCCGTAGTCATTAAGCCGGACGCCGGACATTCTGCCGATTAGATAGTTGGCGATAATGGAAGGAAGCTTTCTTAGTAGATAGTTGTCTTTACGATCTTTTCGCCAACCCACCAGGAGATCGAGTTCCTCATCGATCAGACGTTGAACCATGCTGGGAATGTCTGCGGGATCGTTCTGTAGGTCCCCGTCAAGGGTGACCAGTATGTCTCCTCTGGCTTGATCGATCCCCGCCTGCATTGCGGCGGTTTGACCAAAATTGCGTTGTAATTCGACGACGCTAACGTGGTCCCCAAGAGATTCGGCGACTTCTTTCAGTCGCTCACGTGTGCCATCGGAACTATCATCATCGACATAGATGACTTCCCATGGATAGGTGAAATCGCTGAGTGCCTGCTCTATCTCAGCAGACAGGGGAAGAATATTATCTTCCTCGTTGTACAGCGGTACGATGACGGATACGTTTGTTGTCATGTTTTAAGTTCTGATTTGCGTGGTAGCAGTATGCTGCATAGTCCGGTGAAAAGTGTGATAGATAGGAGGAACAGATGCAAGTTGACACCGGCGGCGAGAGATGGCTCGTAGTCCATATTGACGGTAAGGGATAACCCGACAATACCGGCCTCGTAGGTTCCCGCTCCACCGACGCCGTGAATGGGCAGCACACTGGTCAGTTCACCGCCGATAGATGCGATCAAACTGGTTACCAGATCAACCTGCGCGAACAGTGAAAAAACCAGGGCGAATGCGAGCAACTTGACACCCCAATTCGTGAGCGACCACAGTAAACAGCGCCACAATTTAATCTGCTCCATCTGCAACGCGTCGACAATCACCTGAAGTTTTGATTCTTGTCCGATCAGAGAGGGTAGGGTGCGTGTGACTATGAAATGTGTGAGGGGCAGGAACATGACTAATCCTGCCATTAGTAACCCAAACAGCCACGGATGGCCTAACAGCCAGCCGTAAGCAGAAAGCAGAATGGTCAACAGGCACAGTAGGTCAAGCACTCTAAACCATGCGAGGGCAACCAGAGATCTCGTGGGTTCGATATCCAGATGACGTTTGAGTAAAACAGGAAAACTTAATTCACCGGTGCGCATTGGCATCAGGTTATTCCACAAGTTGTGCTGCAACATGATGCGTGTAGCGGGACCAATGGGTACGTTGAACCAATCTGTGATTCTCAGACTACGCAATAAGTAGCTAAAGAGTACCAGCGTGGTGGGTAGCAAAAGGTCGCGTATTGGGATTGTCATCCAGGGTGCCAGTACGCTTGTCCAACCAATGACGATCTGGACGATTACAACCAGCGCAATGGCGATTGCTGTTCCCACTACGCCGCGGGCGCTTCCAATTACGCCGCGGGCGCTACCAGTTAGGGGATTCACTTAATTTCCAGGACCAAAACTTATTCGCTCGCATCGACACCGAGTCGGTGGACTTTACCCTTTTAGGCCTCGGGTAAACAATATCCATAAAAACCATAGGGGTCCCTGGTTGTGGCATGATTGTCAGATGAGGAATCAATGTTAAAAGATCCCAGACTTATCCCGATTCTACTGCTCGGTGTCGCGCTACTGATGCTGGCATCTCAGCAGATGTCAGAACAACCGATCATGTCATCACCACCCCCTGACGGGGAACGAATTACTTTTTTTGCCCTGGGTGATCAGGGATCTGGCAGCTATCGGCAACATGCCGTGGAATGGAGTCTGGAACGGGCATGTCAGGCGGACCGCACGGTGAATTTCACCCTACTGCTCGGAGACAATTTCTATAAAGAGGGCGTGACGTCTGTTGATGATCCGCTATGGGATGAATACTTCGAGTCTATGTACGATGGCCCCTGCCTGATGGGTATGCCCTTTTACGCGATTCTGGGAAATCACGATCACATGAAGAATGCCCAGGCGCAGGTCGACTACTACGAACAGGGACTAGGTACGGGCCGCTGGCGAATGCCTGGGATGTCATACAGCCAGGACTTTGGCATGGTAGATGGCCAGACGTTGCTGCAACTGTTTGTTGTCGACATTACGCTACCGATAGCACCCCAGCTGGCTGAAATTGAGGCAGCGAAAGGTAACGCGCTTTGGACGGTGGTCGCGAGTCATCACACAATTCGTTCGTTCGACGACGTTTATGGTGACAACGAAGCCTTGTTAGAGCAGATGCAGGGACTAGCGGAACTGGGCGTTGATCTTTATATAAGTGGCCACGCCCATAATCTCCAGTTGATTAGCGTCGAAGGCGAACCGCTCTATCTTGTCTCTGGTGCCGGGGGAAAGAGACCCTACGAGTTGAACCAGCATGGAAAGGTCGTGCTCGTCCGAGTCGATGAACCCTATACCGGAAAACTGCAGTTGTATGGCAACGCTAGCCTTGGTTTTGCCAAGGTCACGGTAGATTCAGAGATTCTAGAGATTAGTTTCTCGCCAGTAAGTCTAGGTGGCGAGCAAACCTTCCGTATTACGCGGGAGTGCAAAGAAGCTGAGGAAATTAACCGTTGTGTTGTGCGGCTATAGGTTTTCGATGCAGCGCGTAAGTCGTTGCTGTAAGCGTGGCGAGCGTAATCCATGTGACTGACCCTAGTGCCAGCACCTGATTGCCGAGATCCTTGCCGATAATCCCCTTAGAGGTAAGGGTTCCCATAAGAAAGACGACGCCGAGGTGGATACCAATCACCATGCGGCGCAGGTCTCGAAGAAACTCCATGACACAGAAGCTAAGCGGGATGATCAGCACCGCGAAATGACTCTTGCTGCTCATGGGAGATAGGAGGAGCATCCCGCAAAGCACAGCACCTACCTGGCCGAATCGCTGCAGGCCCGTAGAGCTCGCTATTGGCTTGGTCGCTATTACCACCAGCAACAGCACGGTCAGTTGTGCTGCAATATTCAGCACTGATAGCGACTTGCCCTCGAGTTGCCAAAGATTAATGTTAAGGGCATGCACAGCGGAAGGATCAAAAGGTGTACTCAACCGGTAAAGCGTAGCGGTAAGACTCTGGTTCAGATGGTTCCACGCGGTCCAGGCACCTTCGGCATCTACCGGCTTGTCCAGACTGACGTCTGCCAGAAAAGTTGAGTACCAGCTCATCGTCCAGCTTCCTCTGGCTGAACGCGGGAACAAGAGATCGGGAATCAGATGTGCGGCAATCGCTGCGGCGAGAAGAATAGCTGCGGCAATAAACCGCCTCTGCCAAACCAATACTGGTAGAAACAGCCAGGGTGTCGCCTTGAACGCTGCCGCGACGCCGGCCCACATCCCCACCAACCGGTAACGCTGATCGGCGGCAAGGCGAGCTGCCTCGAACATCAGCAGTAGCATGAGAATATCATTGGCTTTGGATTCGAAAACCGAACTCAGATGGCGTGCCACCAGCAACATCAGGATGATCCAAAATATCCTTCGTTGTTTTCGATTGCTCTGGCCCGGTGCCCAATCCACTACCAGCAGATGTAACCGACGGAACACATAGAAGAAAACGCATATGTATACGATGTACCAGAGGGCAGGGTGCAACTCTGTGGGTAAAGCCAGGAATGGTAAGAATGGCACTGCCGCAAAAGGTGGATAGGTAAATGCTTTACCGTCGTCGCGACGATATATCTCGCTCCCATCAACCATTCGCTCGATCGCGGTGGTATATACAGGCAGCTCCCCCTCACCCTTCTTGTAAAAGTATCCGAGGCTAAGCGCCAACAGCGTGAGAACTGCCAGTCCAATACAAACAGTTTTTATTGCCTTGTCGATGAGAGGATTTCCTGGGGATCCATTCTTCGCGAGGCTAGCATGAGTTACAGCTCTGGTCATCCTAACGGGTTCCCTGTCATACAGCAGCCGGTCCTGGGAGTTGTTTTTCTCCGCGGCTTGCGACCCTCCCGGTTTCCCTCAAATCCTCCGCAAGCCCCTTTGGGTCTTGCTCCCCCTTTCGGCGCTGCACCTGAAGGCTACGAAAAAGAACTCCCAGAACCGGCTGCGTGCCGCCTTGGTGAGAAGTGGCTCATTGAGGGCAACCTGGATTCTGCGTTCGATTTCTACGGCGTCCATGTCCAGGGTTTGGCTCAGCAGGTCTTCGACGATGAGGTCGTCGTCGATGCTGTAGGTATGCTGAAAATTAGAGACTGAGTCGACCCTGATTGAGAACGGGATCTGCCAGACTGCCTCAGTCAGCTGTTCCACAGCTACGAGAGTACCCTAGGTGACTTCGCCCTCGTTGGGCGTTAGCACAAAGAGGAAGTTGTCATTCTTGGTATAGGTAGCCTGAAGGTTCTCAAATGCTTCCAACTCCGGATTGGAGTCTGAGAAAAAATCACGGTATTTATTTGAAAACTCGAGCAGCCGACCCCCGGAGCCGATGGCCATGGTGATCGCTAGTGCCGCCACCACAACCAGCCAGCGATACTTGATTACGATACGGGCAAGACCCATCGCGAAATGGTCAATGAATTCGTACGATCTACCCATGATTCTGTTCCTTATTAATTACTGATCGTTTAAAAATAAAAGATGACCAAATGGTCATAAAATAGGTATTAAAAAATTAGATAAGTGCCTTCAGCTCTGCATCCAGTAACTGATGTGCCTGGGCCTTGTCGATAGGGCCTTTTATCAAGGTGGCTAGACCGCTCATAAACGTCATCATCAGCATACAGATGAGGTCCGCTGGTCTGGCGTCACTGATCTGTCCCAGTGCCTGTGCTTCACTGACAACCTGGGTCATGGAAGTCAGCATCTGGTTGGTGTGTTCATTCATCACTGATCCCACTTCCAGGTCATGGGGTGCAAGTTCCACCAGCGAGTTGACCGCCAGACAGCCCTTGGGGCATCCGTCATCGTCGTCGGAAATCTCGACCATGCCGTGTAGTACCGCATAGATGCCTGCGAGAGGGGAGTCTGCTTCCTTTAATAGTCTGCTTTTCTCCAGTCGCATTTCTTCCAGGTAACGTCGCAGGGACTTGACGAACAGGTCGTGCTTGTTACCGAACGCCTGATACAGGCTACCTTTATGAAGGCCGGTCGCTGACACCAGGTCCAACATGGATGTGGTTTCATATCCATGGGCCCAAAAGGCTGACATTGCCTTTTCCAGCACCTGGTCTTCGTCAAATTGTCGAGGTCGTCCTACCATGGGAATGCAATGTAGCTATTTATAACCGAGCAGTCAAAAAATATTTATGACTAATTGTTCAATAACTATCAACAGGCGTATATTCGTTGATACACTGCGGCCTTCATCCATAGGCATACATAATAATGAAAACGCGTATAACAGAACTCTTTGGTATCGAACATCCAATTATCCAGGGTGGAATGCACTTTGTAGGACTCGCGGAGATGGCTTCCGCTGTATCTAATGCGGGGGGGCTGGGCATCATCACCGGGTTAACCCAGGGGACTCCTGAGAAACTGGAAAACGAGATCAATCGTTGTAAGGAGATGACTGAAAAGCCGTTCGGTATAAACATGACATTCCTGCCTTCGCTGAATCCGCCGGACTATGCCGGGTTGTTTAAAGTCATTGTCGATAGTGGCGTTAAGGTCGTGGAGACTGCGGGCAACAATCCGCAGGAATGGTTACCGATGTTGAAGGAAGCTGACATCAAAGTAATCCACAAGTGTACTTCTGTTAGACACTCACTCAAGGCAGAGAGCATTGGTTGCGACGCGGTTTCCGTCGACGGTTTTGAATGTGGTGGCCATCCTGGTGAGGATGATGTGCCCAACTTTATTTTGTTGCCGCGGGCTGCTGAAGAACTATCTATTCCTTTTGTGGCCTCAGGTGGTATGGCAAACGCACGCAGTCTGGTGGCTGCATTGGCCATGGGCGCCGATGGAATTAACATGGGTACTCGATTTATTGCGACCAAAGAGGCGCCGGTACATGAGAATGTGAAACAGGCGTTGGTCGGCGCTTCTGAACTGGATACCCGACTGATAATGCGTCCTCTGCGCAACACAGAGCGGGTTCTCACCAATGCGGCGGTGGAAAGACTCGTAGAGAAAGAAAAGCGTATGGGCGAAGATCTCAAGTTTGAAGACATCATGGGAGAGGTGGCCGGTGTCTATCCCAGAGTTATGCAGGATGGTGAAATGGATGTTGGCGCCTGGTCCTGTGGCATGGTTGCAGGTCTGATCCATGATATCCCGACGGTCCAGGAACTGATCGACCAGATCATGGCAGAAGCCGAAGAGATTATTCAGGGTAGATTGGGACACGTGCTATCTGCCTAGATCGTTTTCCCGGCGCGATATTGGCTTACTGACCTCGAGTTTTGTACCCGGGAGGGATCGATTTCTGAGCTGGCACCCCAATACACGTAGACCATTGCGTTGCGGGGTCTGAAATCGACCTGTTCCTTACTCCAGTGTACGGTCTTGGCGCTATGAATTACCGCGTCGCCGGGTGAGACTTCGATAGACACAGCGTTTTCATTGTTTTCGTCATAATCCGGCAATGGGTATGCCATGGCGTAGTCTCTTTTGTGTGACCCCTTTTCATAGCAAAGGCAACCGTTGTTCTGATCGATAGGGTCCATCGCAATCCACAGGGAGATACCAGATGGTGGCATTCGGTAGGCGCCCAGTGCGTCGAAGTGAGGCAACGTTCGCTGCATTCCTTGTGGCTTGTCATTCCACGTGACGTTATCTGGAGCCAAATCGTCTTCGATAAGATGTTTCATCAGCGGGATGTGAGGGCCTTTTTCCAGGTAGTCATGGAACCAGTCATCGTGCTGATCCAGGCTTTTGAAACTACCGATGGGATAGTCCTTGTGGTGTATCGGTCCCTTGTGCTTTAGATAGTCATCGAGACGGTTTCGCATTTCCGCAGTTTCATCAGCGGATAGATAGTTTCTGAGAATCACAAAACCATCCTGGGCGAAATCCGCTTTTGCTGAATCAAAGTCGATATGAAGCATAGTCATCCTCTGTGATAATTGTATCTTGAAGCGTGTTCGAGTGGTTGTCAAAAAGGTGAACATAGAGACAGATACCTGGTATGGCCTTACTCAGTTGCTGGCGCCGGCTGATGTAATGCTTGAGGACGGTTCGATAATTCTTAAGGGCCGCAACAGGTTTGGAAGCGCGAAACTACAAGCCCTCACTGGCGTCACGCGTGTGAGTGAGTGGCCCAGACCTGGAGTGCCTACGACCTATCGGTATCTGCAGCTGTCGCTGCTGAATGTATCTCGGGAGGATGTGGATGGTTTCCCGGCAACTATCGCCCGGCGCATACTGCGGGAACACGTCTTGTGTCTGTCGGCCTGCCGTTATGCATTTGATGTTCTGGTAAGCGTGAATCACCAGGTGTTTTATTCGAGTGGAGTAGTCTGCGCGTGTTTGCAGGAATTTCATCCTCGGCCTGCAACCGATAGTGAAAAAAAACATCGAGAAGTCGATGTCGCGTATCGAAGAGGGCTGCTGGATTCCGAAGGAAAAGTCCGGGCAGACCGGCGAATTGAAGCAAAACCTGTTCTTCAGGAACTTGAAGCCCTTAAACATGCAGATTACTTGCCGGACGACGCCTCGTGGATTGAGGTGCTATTTTCGCACTGGTACGACCTCTATACCGATGAATTGGCTTCAACGCGGTTGCTTGATATGGACGACCTGGATCGAACGAGGATTCAGCTCAAGTCTCGACCAAGGCAAAAGGAGTTTCGTGTAGCGGACCTGTTTCAAGGATGATGTTGCGGTGCTTCATGTTAATCTTAGCCGATATATCGACACTTCAATGATGATGACTGCACGCGCTTTCTGCCTGCTTTTAGGCTTTCTACCACTGTGTTCACTGGCTGCAGATTACGATCAGATCCTGCAGCAGGCACTCGCCGAGTTTGACGACGACTATCGGGAAACCTGGGCGTTTACCGAGGAACGCGTGTTCGACGGGGTGACCACCGTTGCCAGATTCGATCCTCGAGGTGCGGAAAAGTGGCAGCTGTTATCGGTGGCTGGGAAGGCCCCGACCTCCGAGGAAATTGACAGGTTCAGTGAAGAAAAATCAAAAGAGGGCGGGCGAGGCAAAGGCAGGCGAGGTGATGGTAGTCCGGAGACCATGGTGACGCCTGGGTCTTTGTCGTTGATTGAAGAAACGGAAGATTACTGGTTGTTCGATTTTATTCCCGGAGGGAAGGGTGATAACGCTGACTTTATGGCACAGCTCAGTGGTGAGATGAAGATCAGCAAGGAAAATACGGCGATTGAGTTTATCGATATTCGTAGTGACGGCGCCTTCAAACCCCGATTCGGTTTCAAGGTCAGCGAATTTATTACCCGGATGGAGTTTGTTCGCGCCAGTTTACAGGGTCCTGCGGTACCACGAGCGATGCAGTTCCGAATCAAGGCCAGGGCGCTTGGCATGATGAAAGTCGATGAAAAAGTAAGTCTTCAATACCGGGACTACCAGTTTGTGGGTGGGGCAGATTAGCGCTGCGCATTCCGATGGATGTATCATGTACACCATCATCTCAGGAGTTTTGGCTTCATGAACATCACGCCGGTGGAAGGCAAGGTATTTGGCGCTGTCGTTACAAATGTCAGACTGGCAGATGTGTCCGACCATGAATTCACGGCAATCAAATCTGCGTATCTTGATTACGGATTTCTGTTGTTTCCAGGACAATTCCTTACGGATGAAGAGAATGTCGCTTTCGGTGAGCGCTTCGGTGAACTGGAATTTGCTGCCAATCCAATGACGAACTCGGAGAAGCAGGAAGACGGCTCCTTTGGCAAGATCTTCGATATGGAATCACAGCGTATGCGCATAAATGTGGGTAATGAGGCCTGGCATACAGACTCTACCTACAAACCATTGAGTAGCAAATGTGCGATGTTATCTGCGATAAAGGTGCCGGGTGAAGGCGGCGGAACTGAGCTGGCTGATGCCAGGGTGGCCTATGCAGCACTTGATCAGGAAACGAAGGATCGTATTGAAAATCTTAGTGCGTACCACTCTAACCAGTATTCTCAGGCGAATGACATTGGTGACTTTCCTCCTCAGGACGCAGACACCATCTATCATGGCGAAGCCTACCTGCGTCCATTGGTCAAGACACATCCGGAGACCGGCGTAAAAAGTCTCTTTGTGGCTCGTCACGCTTTTGGCATACCGGGTCTTTCCAGGGAGGAAAGCAGGGAGTTATTGAGCTCATTACTGGATTTTGTACCATCGGAGCCATCCAGTGTGTATTCCCATAAGTGGCAGGCAGGTGACACGCTTTTCTGGGACAACCGGTGTTTGCTCCATCGGGCAATGCCCTATGATTACACCAATTCGGCACGTGTCTTGTTGGGAACACGCGTTGAGGGGGAACCGGAGTCCGAACTGGCTTACTATCCAACAGATCCCGAGGCACAGGCCGGTCGCGATGCACTTGCAGCAGAATTGGATATCCTGCGAGAGGAAACCAAGGATCGGCGCTATGGTGCCACTACTGCTGCTATGTAAGCAGAGTCCCTAACAGGTACTCACATTCTTGTAGCGCGCTGGATGAGCCCATCGCTGACCGACATCCAGAAAACCAAGTGGCCCACGCTTACCATGTTCAAATGGATCACCGCTTGCTTCCATCCATCGGTGCAGCCGGGCTTCCATCTCTTCGACTATCGGTTTTGCCTCTGCTGAGTGCACAATGTTGCGCATCTCCAGAGGATCTTCCTCACGATCAAACAGCCAGGGTCCCTGTTCATGGTCATACCAGCGCGCATAGGTGTATCGTGATGTGCGCACACCCCGCCAACGGCCTGTCCAATCCGGTCGCAGTGGCCAGCCATTCGCCATATTCATTAAGTAGACGGAGTCGTTGGCGCCCGGGGTAAGGTCTGTCTCGTCAGGTGGGCCTTCTCCTCGCCAGACCGAGGACACATCTCTGCCCTGCAGCCCGTCCGGTAGTGGTACGCCGCAGGCGCCAAGTAGACTCGGCACGATATCAATAGCACCCATGTAAACATCCGAGCGTGAGCCTGCTGGTGTGTTGCCGGGCCAGCGGACCAGGAAAGGAACATGTGCGGATTCATCGTAGGCGGTTCCCTTGGACGCGCGAAGATTCCAATGCATGTAGGCATCCATGGGTTTGCCGTAACCGTGACTCGACAGGTGATCACCGTGGTCGGACGAATAGCAGACCAGGGTGTCGTCTTCTAAATCCAGCTCCGCAAGCGCTGCGAGCAGGCGACCCATCTGATCATCAAGACCCGTGCAGCCACTATAGTAGTCGGCGATCTCCCGTCTGGCGAAGTCCGCCATCTGTGGTGGCACATTGTCTGGCAGGTCAATGTCCGCGGGATTGTAGCCGCCGTACTCGTCAGGGTAATTGGGGTAAGGCCAGTGTGGTGGTCGCCAGGAAACGAACAGCGCAAAGGGATCATTGGGCCGTTCAGCCTTGTGCTTTGTCATAAAGTCGATAGCGAGGTCTGTTTCTACGACCGGCGTCCAACCTTCTTGTTTGAGTGGACCCTTGTCGTTGTCCCAGTAGGACTGGTCGAAATAGTTGCCACCGATACCTTCAACGGCGGCCATGTAGTCGTAGCCGTAGCGATTGTCATCGCCGTAGGGACCGACACCGAGATGCCAGACGCCTATGTGTCCTGTGTGATAGCCAGCATCGCTCAGTGTTCCTGGCAGGGTAGGGATATCCCTGAACGGTTCATATTCATTATCGATAACGCCGTTCTTGAAACCGTAACGTCCCGTTAACAGGATGGCCCTGAATGGTGAGCACAATGGATGATTGGAAAACATGTTGTCGCAGACCATTCCCTGCGCAGCCATAGCGTCCAGGTTGGGCGTTTTCACCACCTGATTGCCGTTGGCTCCCAGCGCGGTATAGCGCTGCTGGTCTGAGAATACGAAGAGTATATTCATTTTATCTCCTAACGTTTTGCGATTCGTTCAGCAAATTCTTCACTGGTGTTCACGCGAGGATAGGGCTCATAGGGAACTGGAACATCGAGGAATTTACACAGGGGTTGCCATCCATCGCTTGCTTCAAACACCAGCAGTTTTTCTGGCGGGACTTCTTTTTTTACTTGTTCATTGTGTTCGTTGAAGATCTGCTTGACGTACTCTCGATCGTTCATGCGTTGATGGAACAGCCGGTCCCATATGATTTCGTGTACCCATTCTGCTCTTGCGCGGGCAGCTTCTTCCTGTGCGTTAAGGCCCTGGGAAGAGACTCTGTAGATAGTGGCCATGACGCTGTCGTACCACTTGTCCGGATCCCGTAGAGAAAGAATTACCTTGGCATCTGGAAAATGCGCCAGTTGCTCGCGCCAAAGATTGCACGATGGCCAGTCAACGCTCGCCTGGTAACCCTCAAACAAAGTATCCCAGTCGATAGCTTCCCCTTTTTGTGCACGGCTGTGTGCGCGGCGCCACAGGTCTTCATGTCCGGGATTATTGTGAACCTCAAACATGTGGTAGCACTTGTCGAATCCAAGTTTTTCGAGCGCATGCTTTAGCGACAAAGTGCCTGTGCGTCCGAAGCCGGCACCAATGACCTTGAGTGTCATTCGTAGGATTCCTCCGATTCAATAAGTGCCTCGCGGACAACTTTCCGCCAGATATCGTAGCCCTTATCGTTCATATGCAGCATGTCCTCGACGAAGATGGAGGTCAGTGGTTTGCCATCTTCTCCCAGCATTGGCGTCGCCACATCGATAAAGGTTATCAGGGAATTCGTTTCACTGAGCGCGGCTAATCGTTTGTTGGTTTCAGCCATGACCGGCCAGAGATGCCAGCGAGAGGGACTTGGTTTTACCGCTAGTACGTATATCCGTGTCTGCGGCAGTTTGACGTGCAGTTCCTCCACGATTGCCTTGAAATGCAGCATCACCTGCTCAGAACTTGCACCTAGTGCGGCATCGTTATCTCCCTCATAGATCATGACCGCGCGAGGTTCATACTGGAGTACCAGTTCAGGCAAAAAGTAGCGCACGTCGTACATGTTGCTGCCACCAAAGCCACGAGGAATTACGGTAAGCGGCGCAAGGTCAGTGGCGATTCTTGAGTGCCAGCCACCCATGCTGGAACTACCGGTTGCTACTATGCCGCCTTTTGACACGGGGGTTCGCTTGCTCAGATTTTGGAACTCTTCGATGGCTGGCCGATAGCGCTCGGCATCAGGGTAGGGCGCTGAGATACCAGTCTGCGGGAAGAGCACAAGCCACAACGCCGTAACCCAACCTCTGTTTAACCTATGAGTAATGAACGAACACATAATGTCCACAAGATTGTTCTTACGTATCGATGGCAAGTAGTTTGATGAAATCTTTCTTCTGTTCTTCGGTCATCTCATCAAAGATGGGCACGCGCATTTCAGTAACAGGCCAGTCCACGAACTCAGGGGACTGAACCTGCATGGTCGCGGCAATGTTGTGCAGGCCGTTACCTTCCTCTGAACCGGCCATCAAGGGGCCACTGACGGTATCAGGCCACCACATCTCTGAAGGTTGCTGCTCGCTATAGGGGTTTTTGCGGCCGACATATTTTTCTATTGCTTCTCGCATGGCGCGTTCACCCTCGCCACGTATTCGTCCACCTTCTTTTCCGTAGAATGCACCTGATTGATTACAGAGCGCAGCCCACCTGGCGCGAATGTGAAAACCGCGAATCGCGAGTGCTTCTTCGGGTTCACCGTCTCCGCCAGTTATTTTTCCGTCCTTCACCATAATGTAGTAACCGGCTTTCTCACGACCACCTTCCATTAACCGAGCAGGAGGGTGTGTATAGCATTCGGTAAAAGCCCACTCGAAGTCATCCGGCAAATTCGCTGCTTCAAGAATTTTTACTGCTCCGGCCGCGCAAGCTTCACCCCAGGCCTTGGAACCGAATTCACCTTCCTTTTTGAGCGTGGACATATCAATTACATACATTGTTGTTCTCTCTGGCTTTTATTTGCGAACTGGAAACATAGCATACTTTCTAGCGTGGCAAACGGACTGCCTGGGTCACTAAAATGTCAGAATTTTGTCAGAACACCTTGTAATACAGGGGCGTTTTTTGCCATTGTTCCAGCATTGGTCTCACTGTGATCGCTTACTGCTAAAAAATATGATCGCTTCACTACGTCTAAGGGAGAGATTCCGAACTGCTGTGATAGCCGGTTTGATGCTGGTTAGTCTGCTGATGATGGGTTTGCTGAGTCATCAGACCTATATTGCAGTTAGTTCTCAGCAGCAGTTAGTTGAAGGTGTTCTAAGGGATTATTCTTCCCTTGCAGCGGACGAATTTGTTCGGCGGAGTGCGGCGGTAGCCAACTATGGCTTTTATCCAATGCTCTCTTATCTTGCGGGAATATCATCGGATACACCCCTGCCGGACCGTGAGAGCTTCAAGAAAATCGTCTTCAGGAAAAAGGAGGGGTTAGGCACGGAGGCCACGGAGCTTGCGCACAGCTTCTTTCGTTTTACACCTGGCGGAGCACTTGAGATTTCAGATTCGCGTCCGCCAGAAGCGGTGACCCGGCGGTTGTTGTCGGATCTGCAGTCCATCGAGAAGGATGAGCCTACAAAGTTTGTGGGGACTTACCACACGAAGCTGTATGGCGAACACTTCAATTTTATCTACATTTCGTTTGACGACGATTTAAATCAACGGCCGATTGTTGGTATCTGGATCGACAATGAAATGGCACTTGAGTGGCTCGAATATTTCGTAACTTCGAGGCCGCTGCTTCCCCGTACGTTAACCCAGGACAAACTGGAGAACGAAAGCATTTTTATCAAGCTCCTTAGTGGAGGCGACATAATTTACATTCAAGGTACCTACAATCTGGATAGCCAAATGGTAGATGGTACTTTCGACGACTCGAATGCGATCTATGGTGATATGAGTCTCTCTTTGGCTATAGATCCTGACGTAGGGGCGTCGCTTATTATTGGCGGTCTGCCGGAATCGCGTTTACCGTTTATCTACGGAGACCTCGTTGCGGTATTTTGGGGTCTTTGGTTTGTTGCTGCGCTGTTGATGATGATTGCGTTCATCCTGCTCTATCGTGAGAGGTCGGTGGCATACATGCGATCTGACTTTGTGTCCCGGGTTTCCCATGAATTGCGCACGCCCCTTGCTCAGATCATGATGTTTGCGCAGACCCTGATGCTTGGTCGTGTACGTACCAAGGAGGATCGTCAGCGATCGTTGGAGGTTATTGATAAGGAGGCACAGCGACTTTCGCACCTGGTTGATAATATCTTGCAGTTCGCAAAGGCCGAGCGGGGCCAGACCGATATTAATATTGTGCGCCAGCCTCTCTGTCCTCTTATTAGAGAAATCGCAGAGCAATTTCGGCCGATGATGAAAGAAGGTCAGTTAGTAATTACCAGCGAAGTTGGTGATGAAACCGAAGTCCAGTTGGATGTTGATGCGTTTAAACAGATGTTCATGAACCTGTTGGATAATGCAGTGAAATTCAGTCCTGCAGGTGAGAATGTTGATATATCTGTCTCGCAGAGCTCGGACCGTATTAATGTAGCGATAGAGGATCGAGGGCCTGGTGTGCCAGCAAAAGAGCAGCGGCGTATCTGGGAACCATACTACAGGGCGTCTGAGACGACACGATCAGCGGTGGGTGGTACTGGTATTGGTCTCTCGGTGGTCAACGAATTGGCGAGGTTGCAGGCAGCATATGTCAGTATGACAGAGCGAAAGGGGGGAGGATCGCGATTCGTGATCGGTTTTGATATTGCAGGGGGGAGCACTGGGTGACAAGTATTCTAATAGTAGAAGACAGTGAGGACCTTGCTTTTGGATTGCGTAACAATCTTGAGTTCGAGGGTTACGATGTATCGGTTGCTCATGATGGCGAGACAGGATTAAAGATAGCAACTGACCAGTCCCCGGATCTGATGATTCTTGATCTAACACTACCTAAGATTGATGGCTTGGAAGTATTGGAACGATTACGCCAGACTGGAAAACAATTCCCGATACTGGTGCTTACAGCTCGCCAGGAAGAGGTAGATAAAGTTAAGGGCCTCAAGTTGGGCGCAGATGACTATGTCACTAAGCCTTTTGGAATAATGGAGTTGCTGGCGCGGGTTGAAGCACTATTGCGTCGCAGCGGAGGCAGACAGGAGCCTGAAGTAATCAAGGTTGGCGAACTGGAGATTGATGTAGCAGCGCGCATAGTCCTTAAGGGTGGTGAACGGGTTGATCTGGCACCCCGTGAACTGGATCTATTGCTGGCGTTGATTGAACAGAAGGGCCGGGTGGTATCCAGACAGCAGCTTCTTACCGAGGTCTGGGGGCATCAGGGTCAGGTAGTCACCCGGACAGTCGACACCCATATCGCTGAACTTCGCCGAAAATTGGAGCCTGATACCAGTAAGCCCAGTTATATTCAGACTGCTCGAAAAGCAGGGTATCGATTCGAGGTTCCACAATAGGCGGGTTCCAGGCCATGTACGAAGTAGATCTAACGCTTTCCGAATTTTCTGCCCAGGACGACGATGAGGTCCTTAATACAACCGTGGGCGAAGTCCTGCGTGCTGCCGCAGCTGATTCTGCGGATATTACAGCATTGATCGAATGCAAGGAAGATGGACAGATCGGCCGGCGCTTGACCTATTCAGAATTGCTCGCCCAGAGTGAGGCACTTGCGGGCCGTCTGGCTGCCGCATTTCTGCCGGGAGAACGCATTGCGGTCTGGGCCCCAAATATCCCGGAGTGGGTAATCCTGGAATACGCCGCTGCATTTGCCGGCCTGACCCTGGTGACCGTCAATCCGGCATATCGTCCGGCTGAGCTTGAATACGTTCTAAAACAATCTCGCACAGTTGGTCTGTTTCTCGTGCCTGGTTTTCGTGGCAATCCTATGCGGAAAATTGCGGATGAAGTGGTTGCAGATATTCCTGCGGTCAGGGCGGTGTATGAAATGCAGGACCTGGATGCTATGTCGTCATTGATGGCGACGGAGTATCCCGAGACTGTGGGATTGCCGGAGGTGGATGTCATGGACCCGGTGCAGATTCAGTACACATCCGGCACGACCGGATTTCCCAAAGGCGCTGTGCTGCATCACAGGGGAATCACCAATAATGGCCGGCTGACGCTCGGCCGTGTTGGACTGGCTAGGGGGCAGCTCTATCTAAATCCCATGCCGATGTTTCATTGCTCCGGCTGTGTGGTCGCGACCCTTGGCAGCGCACAATTGCGCGCAACCATGGTTATCGCAGCGATGTTTGAACCTGGCAGTATGCTGGATGTGATTTCCGGTGAGCAGGTGTATGCAATGTTGTCGGTACCAACGATGCTGGTGAGTTTAATTGAAGCACAGCAACAGACACCGCGGGATTTGAAGTCGCTTGCGGTGGTGATCTCCGGTGGATCTATGGTTCCGCCGGAATTGGTGCGGCAGGTGCAGTCAGTGATGGGTGCCAAAACCTCTATTGTGTATGGTCAGACGGAGACTTCCCCGGTAGTGACGCAGACAACCCTTGCCGACGCCTTTGATGACGCCACAGAAACCGTGGGGCAGCCATTGCCCTGTACCGAGATGTCGATTCGTAGTCCCGAAGATAATTCGGTGATGCCTGTGGATGAGATTGGGGAGATATGCTCCCGTGGATACTGCAATATGTTGGGATATAACGATAACCCTGAGGCGACGGCTGAAACGATCGATTCTAATGGGTGGTTGCACACGGGTGATTTGGGCTCAATGGATTCAAGAGGCTTCGTTAAGGTCACGGGGCGTGTTAAAGAGATGATCATTCGAGGGGGTGAGAATTTATTCCCGGCAGAAATCGAAAACCGCCTGTTGGAGCACCCGCAGATCCTGGAAGTGGCTGTGGTCGGTATCCCGGATCACAAGTGGGGCGAAGTGGTCGCGGTATTTCTGCGGATCAGTGGAGAACCTATGGGCATGGAGGATCTGGTTACCTTCTGTCGTCAAACGCTTTCACCGCAAAAGACCCCCAAGTACTGGATCTTTGTCGATGAATGGCCGCTTACTGGCTCGGGCAAGATACAAAAGTTTGTCCTTCGCGAGCAGTTTGAGGAAGGCAAGTTTGAGGTCATGTCCCGCTAGCTTCTCGCACTGCACCCCTGGCTAAAATAATTTGCTGCGACGCTTGATATTTTCTATAGCAGGCCTAAGATTCCGGCACATCCAAAGCTATGTTTGATTCACGCCAATGAAGTACTTGTTACCAACAGTCACAACTCATAAATCAGCCGCCACGGCATACGTGCGCCCGCGATTCATGAGTCATTCAGCGACCACGCTAGGCGCGGACAAACTAACGACCTGACGAACGACACATTTCGGAGGGTCAAGTATTAACCTAGGCCTTCCGGAGAACATCAAAACCCCGGTTGGACCTATAAAACCAGGTTTTTTTGCCCCGAACAAAAGGGGGACAGCAAATGTTTGATCTGGAAGTATTTGCAAATCCAGCCCGTTTGAAACGGTAATGCCTGGCAACTACGGATGTGGCGATGCAGGCGATCCCTGTTGAGTTACAGAAGGAGTTTGATCAGATTCGCGAGGAACACCCGGAGATTCTGATGTCAGGGAACTTCTGGTTGGATTTTATTCGCACCTACCCAAGACACCTTTGGCTGATCGTATTAGGTCGAAGTGTGATAACGTTTATGATACTCGCGTCGGTGCTGGCCAGCGCCAGGATCCTGGATGTAACCAACACCGTAACAGCGGCTGTCTGGTTGCTGGTGTTCTATACGGTGGTGCAGGTAATCATGAAGGTTGTAAATGCCTGGACCTCCCTGCTAAAGAATCAGCTGCTGGTTTGCACGCGAACCTTCGTGACGTTGCGCGTTAACGCGAAACTGCTGTATATGGGCACCTTGTCGTCAGACGAATTTTCAATGGGAAACTTAAAGACGTTGATCTCCTCTGACATCTACTGAATCAGTGACTTCTTTCATGCGATCTTTAGAAACGGTGTTCCGTGCGTATTGGCGCTGATATTTCTTGGTCCAGTGGTGGTGTATTACATGGGCCTACCCGGGGCTCTAGCGCTGGCCGTGAATTTTGGTGCGCTCCCGCTCGGTTTCGTTATCGGGCTCTATATGCACAAGAAAGAGAGTGCGATCAAGAAACAGGAGGACACACTTGCAACGATTATTGGAGAGTGGGTAACCAATGCTCGACTGCTTCGTTTCCTGTCCTGGGAAGCACTTATGCGTCATCGTGTTGCGGCGCATATTCGAAAACTCATAGTCGAGTCGACCAAAGAAATGGCCGCAGCACAGGTGAGTTTCGGTATTAGTATTAGTTGGTGGCTCGTACCTATCGTGACGCTTATTTGGGCCAACAGCGTCTGGCCTGCTAACGAGAGTCTGGTAGCACTGTTTGCCACCGTTTGGATGTTGAATCACATCACCCTGTACCTGCGTTGGTTGCCGAATATCTTTACCGACTATGCACTTGCATCTGCTTGTGTAGAGAGGCTGAACAAGTTGATCCGGCATCGCGATATCTTTGACGAACTGCTCCCCGTATGGACCAGATCTGTGGCGAATGCCAGGCCGGTGCGGATTCACCTGAACAATGTGTGCTTCGCGTATGACGACGGTCCAGAGGTGCTGAGCAATCTGTATCTGACGCTGAATCTGGGTGAGCACACCAGTCTGATTGACAGAGTTGGTGCCGGGAAGTCGACACTCTTGCGGTTGCTCTGTGCCGAGATCAAACCTACGAGCGGCACCATACAGGTGGAGTTTGATAACGACGTGATTGCCGACATGTGGCACGAAAATATCTATCGCCGTCTGCGTGAAACGATTGGATATATGCCCCAGGAAGCATATCTGTCTAATACTACCCTTGCGATCAACGTCGCGCTGGAAACAGAGCCTGAAGATAAGGATGTGCTGCCGGCGATTCGTCTGGCAGAACTGGACGCGGATATTGAACATTGGCGTTCAGGTGTGCAGGAAGAAGTAGGCGAGACAGGTGTGAATCTATCGGGTGGACAGAAGCAACGCGTCAATCTCGCAAGGGCACTGTATTCAGGCAGGCAGTTTCTGGTGCTGGATGATCCGCTGAGCGCGGTGGACACGGAAACAGAGGAGGTTCTCATGGGTAACCTGTTACAGGTATCCGGTTTTCTGCTCTGTAGCCGAGTGAATTAAGTCAAACCAGTCGTTTACTGGTTCTGGAGGCAGGTCGTGTCATTGAAGATGGGGTCCCAAAGGTCCTGATGAGTGATCCGCACTCGGAGTTCTCGCAGCACCTGGCTGCGGGGGAAATTGATGAGGAGGTGCGCAATGAATCATAAGAGTTTTGTCACTGCGAGGAGGTATCGGCGCAGCAAAACAACGTCAGTACCATGTACCGCTATGTGCAGAGCCTGACGCTGTTACGAAAGATTTTTGTGCCGACAGTTCTGGTTATTTTCCTGGCGGCTGCTTTGCCACCTTATTTCCTTTGGTTCCTGGGAGAGCTTGTTTCCTGTGTGGACGATGCCGCATGCACGGTTCAACATAATATTCTGGGTTGGGGCCTGGTCTTTCCGCTTACGGTATCTACGCTGCTGACGCTGACAGTGTTCGCGATGCTTTTACGTATTGGTGCCTGGATGCTATTCGAACTTTCTGGCCAGTGGTCTACGCAAAGTATTCATGCGGATATGATGAAGTCTGTTTTCGACGTAAGAACGACATTTTTCGACGAAAATCCGTCAGGTCGGTTAATCAACCGATTGCTTGGAGATTACGGCGTGCTACGCATAGGTGGCGTGGTCTCGCTTGGTGATACAACCAACGGTTTAGCTGAGGTGTTGTGTATCGGACTGTTGATAATGCTGGCAAATCCAATTGCCGGATTGTTGATTATTCCTGTTGTGATGCTTTATGTAGCTCTGCAGTTACAGCTTGCACCCATGTTAAGTCACTCTCGGGAAATCCGGGCCGTAAAAATTGGTGAGGCCCTTCATCGGGAAACCGATCTTATTGAAGGTCGCACAATATTTCGTCTATATAACAAGCAGAAAAACCTGCTGGACAGAATACATAAGCCATACGGTGACTCGTTAAACATCCAGCTTTTCCTGAATGCTTGGGGAATGCTTTGGATGGGAATGATCTCTGCTGGATACGCAGTTATCGTTTATGCGTTCCTTATCTATGGCCTGCATGCAGGACTCATTAGCACGGTGCTGGCCGCAGTCATTATCACGGCGGTATTTAATCTAAACAGCGTTTTCTTCGGTCTGGCGTGGGACATGTCATTCCTGGGTGAAACCGCATCCCATGCGCGGCGGGCTTTTTACATGATTGACCTACCCAAAGAAACAGAGGAGGAGTCAAGAATAGGCAGGACAGGTGGCCCTGCTGAGAGTGAGCTATCCGGTGATATTGTTTTCGAGCACTATTCAATGTCCTATCGTCATGACTCGCCGCTTATTCTTGATGATCTTTCGTTGAGAATTCTGGAAGGCAAAAAGGTGGGAATTGTTGGCCGCACCGGTGCAGGTAAGTCGAGTCTGATGCAAGCACTGTTTCGTATGGTTTATCACTATGACGGAGACATACGTGTCGGAAGTCAATCGATCTTCGATGTTGATATACACAGCGTGAGGCGTCAGTTTGGCGTGGGTCCGCAGGACCCCTATCTTTTTTCCGGCTCTATTCGCTTTAATCTCGCTGGAGAACTAAGTGACGTTTCTGACGATCGGCTTAGAGAGGTGCTAAGGGTTGTTGGGCTTGATGTAGACCTTGATGCAAACGTATTGGAAGGAGGCAGAGACTATAGCGTGGGTGAGCGGCAACTCCTATGCATTGCTAGGCTGATACTGCTCGACAAACAATACATTCTGATGGACGAACCCACGAGTTCGCTGGATCGAAAGAGTGATGAAAAAATGCAGCGATTGATGAACACCGTGCTAGCGGATAAGACGGTGATTACCATCGCTCACCGGTTGGAGAGCCTTGAGCGGTATGACCTGATTCTCGAGATGGCTGATGGTCATCTGTTGCGTCAGGGCGCTCCGGTCGAAATGATGTCGGTACTCCGCAAGCAGTCGGTCGCGTAGATGTTGTGCCTCTAGTAAACTACGCGCTGCTATTGTCCGGGAGCACCTATGAGTTACGTAATTGAGTCGCCTAAGACTACTGAACTGGCGGTAAAGGGAGGGGGGATCTTTCCTGTACATCAGATCTATTGCGTGGGAAGGAACTACGCTGACCATGCCGTCGAGATGGGAGGCGACCCTGATAAGGAGCCGCCTTTTTTCTTTATGAAGCCGGCTTACGCAGTACTCAGTAGTGGTAGTGAGATGGAATACCCTCCCTTATCTTCGGACGTACACCATGAGGTAGAACTTGTTGTGGCCCTGGCCCGGGGCGGGCGAGATGTATCGGTGGAAGATGCAATGAGTCTGGTCTACGGGTATGGGCTAGGTATCGATATGACACGGCGGGATCTGCAGGCTGAGGCCAAAGAAAAGAGTCGACCGTGGGAAGCCGGGAAGGTATTTCTCCACGCGGCACCCTGTTCGGAAATTGTCCCCATAGAGGAAAGTGGCGAGATTAACGATGCGGCTATCTCCCTAAGTATCAATGGCGAGATTCGTCAGGACGGCAACGTTAATCAATTGATATGGAAGGTGCCGGAAGTGATATCCCGGCTCTCTACGTTATTCAGTCTGCGTTCAGGTGATTTGATCTTTACTGGAACTCCAGCGGGCGTTGGTCCGATCTCTCGAGGCGATGACATTAGGGCAAGCCTCGCCGGGGTAGGTGAGCTCGAAATAACAGTGAATGGATAAATGAGTCAGCACTACACCATCTACGGAGGACCGCTTTCTTATTTCAGTCGTAAGCTTCAGGCCGCTATGTTTTTTTACGGCGCTGATTTCACATTTGCTGAGAAAAGAGAGAACGATCCGGAGCTGATCGAAACAAGATCGGGGACTCACCAGGTTCCCGTTCTACATACGCCTGAGAACTGGATGATTGCGGACACGACGCCCATCATGCGGATGCTTGATGCCCGGTTCCCGGGGCGCGAAATGTTCCTGCCCGGTCCATTGGGTGTATTGACGCACATCGTGGAGGAATATTTTGATGAGTGGATTGCTCGCACCATGGTGCATTATCGATGGCACTATGAAGAGAGTGCGCAGTACGCTTCGATGGAGATCGCGTTGGGGGACCTGGACGCGGCTGCCGTCGTGCGAAGCTGGGGACCAAGGGCGTGCAGGGCGACTGGTACCGAAAGTGAAATACAGCAGGAGCAGGCGGAACTTGAATACGTTCGTATAGTCGAAGCAATGGACGAACAACTCAAGGAATCTCGATATTTGCTTGGAGACAGGCCTTCAGCGGTAGATTGTATCGTGTTGGGTGGACTTTGGGCTCATACCAACAATGACCCAACACCTAAAAAGATGATGGCTAACTATCCACGGGTAACTGATTGGGCTGACAATGCCGCTGATTGGGATGGCACGGGCGATCTGGTTCCGTTTCCGGAGTCGACGCCCTTTGCGAATTTTGTCCTGGACGAAATGAAGGATACCTACGCGCCTTATGTCACGGGTAATAGTGCTGCAGTAAACGCAGGAGCCAAGGCGTTTCACGCTAATATCTACGGCGAGGATGTGAGCTACCTGACCCGGGCTTACCCCGAGCAGTCTCGTCAAATGATTCTGCATGAGAAGGAACAACTGGAGAGCGACGAACAGTCTGCTGTTGCAGAGTGGCTGGCCTCTAAACAACTAGAGACGTGTTTTGGAGAGTGATTTATGACATTACTTCGTGCGATATGTGCGTCATTGATTTTTTCCCTTCCAGCTTTTGCTGATAAGTACAACGGAACGATTGATCTCTTTGAGTCGTCACCGAACGTCAAACCGTTTTTCGAGAGTGCGTATGGCTTTGCTGTTTTCCCCACGGTGGGAAAAGGTGCTGTCGTTATAGGTGGCGCCTATGGCAAGGGCAAGGTTTACGTCGATGATCAGGTGGTGGGAACGATAACCTTGAGGAAGCTATCGGTTGGACTACAGATGGGCGGGCAGGCATTCAGTGAGATCATCTTTCTTAAGGACCGGCGGGCGTTTGAAGAATTCATTGGGGGTACCTATGAGTTTGATGCCAGCGCGTCGGCAGTTGCGATTACCGTTGGTGCACAGGCTCAGACAGGCACGGTAGGAGATACAGCGGGGGCAAGTGCGGGATCTTCTACCGGAGGGCATGTGGAGACTTCGTACAATCGAGGTACCGCTGTGTTTCTCCACGCATTGGGCGGTCTGATGTTCGAAGCTGCGGTTGGCGGGCAGAAGTTCAAGTTCACGCCCCTTAATGAAGCGAGCGATAGCTAAAAGCACGAACTGCTTGAGTTCGATCGATTGCAACGGTGGCAAAGTCTGTGCTAGGGGAGAGGGCGGGGAGTAACGCCACCTCTTAACCGTTGATTTTCTACTAAAAAATCTAAACTAACTGGTCTAGTTGTGGTGTTTTATCATCCAACTGAAGTTGCGGCTGGGAACAAGAAATCGCTGAAACCCCAAAAAAAACAGGGCTGTACTGGATTTTTGGCGAGCAAGTTTCTGACTGTAAAACTGTGAACTGTGTCACAGAATAGAAAACGTCCTGGCGTAGCATTAAATATGTGTAAACCCACTCAGAAAGAGGTGGAGCGTCGTTTTGGATAACGATGAAACAGTACTCAGGTCGTCCGGAAGCCAGTCGCAACCAGGAGAACGGGTAGTAACCATTCGCCTGGAAGATGGCATATGCTTTTCCTATGGAGGAGTCAGTCTACCCCTGCGCATTGGCCGTGGAGCGGACTGTAATATCTGCATTCCCAGTGGTCACATTTCCCGGCATCATTGTGAGTTATTTGTGCAGAACGGTCGAGTCTGCCTGAAGGACACGAGTAGTAATGGAACGACAGTCAACGGTCGTGAAGTTCATGATGAGTCGGCGCTATTGGAAGACCGTACTACGATATTCTTGGCCGGAGAGGTGAAGATAGCCATTACCGTGCGCGAAGGGGCTATTGAAACCATATCCCACGATCTCGAGAGTCCGGATGCTGGCGATGAAAGCGACAGTGGATCGGCGTCAGAACGTCGCGGTGAAGATCGTCTGTCGCTGGAGCGACGATCCAGCATTAGCGTTGTCGACTTCGAGCGACGTGAGGAAGTACGAAGGCATGGCCCCCGACGGGTTGTACAGCGACATTAATCGGGGCTCGTTTCGCCCCCTAGCGCGGTGAATAGTTCCGGAAGAAATCTTGCCAGGGTCATGGATGTATCGACCAGCGCTGCGTCCAGCTGAGCGATAGGATCATCGTCGGGTATATCGCTTGATTCCATTTTCAGTTGTCGGAGTGCCAGATCTTTGTCAATGGTGACCTGGAGTTCTCCATGCCAGCGAATACCAATCTTGGTACAGATCTTACCTGCTTCAATATGGTTTCGAATCTCACGGGTCCCCAGGTCCTGATGTCGACAGCTTACGCTGGCACCCGTTTCAGGATCCATCAGATCGCATTGATCACCCAGCCCGAGATTATCCGGTAACTCCCTCGTGAGTAACCACTGGGTAAAGTGGTCTGTTGGTTTTTCCCTGACCTGAGGGGGTACTACCGGGAAAGTACCTAGCGAATCTCGCAGGCAGTCGATAAACAATTCGGACTCAGCTGCCGAGGTGGTATCGATGACCAGCAGGGCATCGCGAGGCGCGATGTATCCCATTATCTGTTTTGACCTGGGTAGCGCTCTAGGGATTAGTTCAACCGTTGTTTCTTCTTTTATTCTTTGCTTTTCTTTTCTGTTAAGCGATCTGCCTTCAATGGTTTGTAGTCGCTCGATCTTTTCCCTCATTAAATCGTTAATGGCACTTGAGGGTACTACCTTCTCTTCCCGGCGCGCACATAAAAGAATGCAACCCCCAACTTCGTGGATGAGAGGACCTTCCTGACCCAATGGCGATGTCCAGCCAAAGCTTGATGGCCTGATGCCACTGCATGGAGCAAACTCGCGTGACTGTAATTGTTTTGCCAAAGGTTCACCGTGAGACTCCAGATTCTGAGTGAGGCGGTAGACAAAGGCATTTTTAAACAGCATGGCGGTCCCGATCGAAAAAATTGAGAAGCGCGATTATACATATTAGTTTGTGCCCGGAAGGCGTTATTTATACTCGCTGCTGTTTGAGTCGGTATAATGGTGATCCAGCTTTTGGGCTCATGCATGCTTCAGGCAAAAAAAATAACATGCAAGCGGGATCATAGAGTCCTGTTTGAGGAACTGTCTTTCTCTCTCGATCGAGGTTCGGCACTACAGGTTTGTGGAATCAATGGTGCTGGCAAGAGTACTTTGTTGCGTATCCTTGCAGGGCTCTACGAAGAGTTTGATGGTGAAGTGGAGTGGGACCTGGAGGATTACCCGCTATTCAGTGGACACCGAGCCGGTGTTAAGGATCTGATGACAGCGCGTGAAAATCTTCTATGGGCTGCGAATCTCTATGGCCAGAACGTCTCGCGAGATGAAATAGATGAGGCATTGAGCCAGGTGTCTTTGAATGGCTTTGAGACTGTTGCGTGCGGTGCCATGTCGGAAGGTCAGCGTCGTCGAGTTGGCCTGGCTAGATTGTATTTGCTCGATAACCCCGTTTGGATTTTGGACGAGCCTTTTACCGCAATTGATACGGATGGAGTGCTGCGAATTACTCAGCGCATCAATGAACATCTCGCTGGGGATGGCGTGGTGGTGTTCGCATCGCACCTTGAAGTGTCGATAGAAAATATGCAGAAACTAGAGCTCGCTCGATGAACATTTTGCTGGCGACCATAAGGCGGGACTTACTGCTGCATTTTCGACAACCGGCAGATATTCTAAACCCGCTTGTATTTTTTCTGATTGTTATCAGTTTGTTTCCCCTGGGTATCGGGCCGTCTGAAGCTGTGCTGAGTAGCATCGCAGCGGGTGTAATCTGGGTCGCGGTTTTACTGGCCACGCTTTTGTCCATTGATGTCATGCTCAAGGGTGACTTTGATGATGGGACGCTGGAGCAGATTGCTCTTGGGAAACAGTCGTTGTTGGTAGTTGTGTTCGGGAAAGTTATTTCTCAGTGGTTGGTCAGTGGTTTCCTGATGGCGTTGATGAGCCCGCTGTTCGCTATGATGTTCTACGTAAACACTGAGGGGATGATTGCTATCGCAGTCGGTTTGTTGCTTGGGACTCCAACGATGACGCTGATAGGTTCGATCGGCGCCGCGCTAACCCTTGGATTAAAAAAGGGAGGTGTGTTGATCGCGATACTTGTTCTGCCACTATATATACCTGTATTGATTCTCGGGACTGCCATGGTTGAAAGCGCTGTGTTTGGTCATTCCTATACTGGACATGCGCTGTGGCTTGCTGCCCTGCTGGTGTTGAGTATCGGATTTGCACCCCTGGCAACACAGATGAGCATTCGAATCTCGTTGAGCCAATGATGTATATGATTGCTAAAATTTCACATTTCTTAAGGCGTAAATAAAATGTGGGGCTGGTTTCACAGGCTTGGTTCGCCGAAATCCTTTTATGAGATTTCGGGATTCCTGTTGCCCGCTATGTTTGCATTGGCGGGGGTCCTCTTGGTGACGGGTACTGTTTGGGCGCTGGGGTTTGTGCCCCAGGATTATCAGCAGGGTCATAGCGTGCGCATAATGTATATCCATGTGCCCGCGGCGATCCTTGCTCAATCCGGGTATATGATGATGGCTGCTGCCGGTGCCGTTTTTCTGATCTGGCGTATAAAGCTCGCGGATATTGCTCTGCAGTGTGCGGCACCCATTGGGGCCACGCTGACGTTCCTCGCGCTAGTTACTGGTGCGATTTGGGGAAAGCCAACCTGGGGAACCTTGTGGGTATGGGATGCCCGGCTGACTTCAACACTGATACTGTTTTTTCTATATGTAGGTGTTATCGCGCTGCGTTCTGCCATGGATGGCAGGGAGTCTGCGGGAAGAGCAACAGCCATGCTTGCGGTTGTTGGCTTGATAAATCTACCAATAATCAAATACTCTGTGGATTGGTGGTTCACCCTGCATCAGCCTTCCAGTTTTTCTCTTACGGAAAAACCCAGTATGCCGATCGAAATGTGGTTGCCACTGTTGGTAATGGTATTGGGTTTTTACCTGTTTTTCTTTAGTGTGTGGGCGGTCCGTATAAGAACCGAAATTTTGAATCGTGAGTATGGGACTCAGTGGGTACAATCGCTATGATATTCGAAAGTTTTGGTGCATTTATGCATATGGGAGGTCATGGGCAGTTCGTTTGGTGCGCATACGGTATAGCTACGTTGGTGATCGCCTATAACGTTATTCAACCCATTCTCATGCGCCGGAAGGTAATCGCGCTGAACAAACAGCGAATAGCCAGGGAAGGAAAATTGTGAAATTTGGTCGCATGAAACCCCATCGACGGAACCAGCTATTCCTGGTTTTATTTCTCGTGGTGAGCGCCGGGACCGCAGTTGGTCTTGCGCTGATGGCGCTGAACGAAAACATCAATCTTTTTTATTCGCCGGAGGAGATCGTTTCCGGCAAGGCGCCACGCGATCAGTTGATTCGAGCGGGTGGGATGGTTCGTGAAGGCAGCGTGGTGCGATCCACGACAGACCTGAAGGTAAGTTTTGTGGTGAGTGACCTGCAACAATCTGATTATAAGGTCCAATTCGAGGGAATCTTGCCTGACCTGTTTCGTGAGGGCCAGGGAGTTATTGCAAGGGGCAGGTTACAAGCAGACGGCGTGTTCCTGGCGGAAGAGGTACTTGCCAAGCACGATGAAAACTACATGCCTCCGGAAGTTGCGGATGTAATTAACAAGGCGCACGCGGAGGCCAAACAGTGATCGCGGAGTTAGGACACTTTAGTTTAATTCTTTCATTAGGTCTGGCATTCGTCCTCATGCTGCTACCGGCATGGGGTGTTTTCTCTCGTAATCTTGTGCTGATGCAAACTGGCGGATCGATTTCCGCGGGCCTGTTTGTCTTTCTGCTTATCTCCTTTGTTGCGCTGACCTATGCCTTCGTTACTGATGATTTTTCGGTTAACTATGTTGCGCGTAATTCCAATTCAGCGTTGCCATTGCAATACAAAGTGTCTGCAGTTTGGGGTGCACATGAAGGGTCCTTCCTGTTGTGGACATTGGTCCTTGGTACCTGGACTTTTGCCGTGGCGTTGTTCAGCCGTGATCTGACCCTGGATATGCGCGCTCGAGTGTTATCAATTTTGGGTGGTCTCGCAGTCGGTTTCATACTGTTTTTGCTATTTACGTCAAATCCTTTTGAACGCTCTTTGCCCGTATTTCCCAGTGAAGGTAATGACCTCAATCCTCTGCTGCAGGACTTCGGTCTGATAGTCCATCCTCCCATGCTGTATATGGGATATGTTGGTTTTGCAGTGCCATTTGCTTTCGCTATAGCCACCTTGTGGAGTGGCCGATTGGACACGGCATGGGCAAGGTGGTCGAGACCCTGGACGAATATCGCGTGGGCGTTTTTGACAATCGGCATTACGCTGGGGAGTTGGTGGGCCTACTACGAGTTGGGATGGGGTGGCTGGTGGTTCTGGGACGCGGTGGAAAATGCGTCGTTTATGCCCTGGTTGGTTGGCACCGCGTTGATTCACTCCCTGGCGTCTACAGAGAAACGCGGCGTATTCAAAACCTGGACAGTATTGCTGGCTATTGCGGCATTCTCTCTGAGTTTGTTAGGCGGGTTTTTGGTACGTTCGGGTGTGCTCACTTCAGTACATGCATTTGCCCAGGATCCCCAGCGAGGTATGTATATCCTGATTTTTTTGGTCATCGTCATTGGTAGCTCGCTGACACTGTATGCCTTTAGAGCGCAGGGTATTAAGAGCAATGCGATATTCACCTGGAATTCTCGTGAAGCGCTTATTCTGGTGAATAATTTGTTGCTGGTCGTTGCAACCGGTGCAGTGCTTCTGGGTACCTTGTATCCGCTCGCGTATGAAGCGGTAACCGGCGGAGACAAACTATCGGTAGGTCCTCCATATTTCGCGACTGTTTTTGTACCCATTGTGATGGTGCTTTTTCTCTTTATGGCAATCAGTCCACGGTCGCGGTGGAAAAACACCGCATCGGGTCTCGATCCGCGACGTCAGATTGTTTATATGGCGTGTTCGCTCGTCGCGGTGAGTGTGCTTTCGCTGATTTTTGCATCCTTTGTCTTACCAGTCGTCGTAATCACGGCAGTGGCCTGCTGGATTACGGTAAATCTTGTTGAAGACGTTGCGAGACGTATCCGTAACAAGAGCGAGAAGTTACGAGCGATCTTTTCTCAGTCGTTGGCTTACTACGGGATGCTGCTCGGACACGGTGGAATCGTAATCAGCATGATTGGAATATGCTGTACCGTTTACTTCAGTTCCGAAAAAGATGTTCGTATGGTCCCGGGAGACCTGGTGTCTCTGGGGGGGTATGAGTTTCAGTTTGTGCGTATGCGTAATGTAACCGGTCCAAACTATGTGGCGGATCAGGGAGAGATCCTGGTAACTCGAGGTGGCGAGGCAGTAACCACGCTATACCCCGAGAAACGGCTGTATGCGGCCAGTCAGAGCGTGATGACGGAAGCGGATATGGATCCTGGAATCTTCCGGGATTTGTATGTTGCCCTAGGTGAGCCTGTCGGTGAATCTGCCTGGGCGGTGAGGGTACACGTGAAGCCCTTTGTACGGTGGATATGGATTGGTGGTCTACTCATTGCACTTGGTGGCGCGCTGGCTGTTGCTGACAAACGCTATAGACGTTCACGCAGGCGCGAGAAGGAGAACAAGTCAGAGCAATCGATGTCGGTTGAGGATGGGATTCCGCTCGGATGACCCTCAATAAGAGTCTACTGATTCCTCTTTTCGTTTTTATAATGCTGGTCGTATTACTGGGCTATGGCTTTAGCCTCAAGGACCCGAATCTATTGCCGTCGCAGCTTATTGATCAGCCGTTTCCTGAGTTTAATCTTGCGGACCTGCATGAGGATGGACGCACGAGAAATAACAGAGACGTCAATGGAAAGATTGCGCTGGTAAATGTATGGGCGACCTGGTGTCCGAACTGTCTTGTGGAGCACCCTGAGTTGACTCGAATTGCCCGAGACGAAGGCATACCCATTATCGGCGTTAACTACAATGACGATTCTGAGAAAGCCCGGGCCTGGTTGGTCAGGCACGGCGACCCTTATGTATTTCATCTCGTTGATAATCAGGGTCGTCTGGCGATTGATCTGGGGGTGTATGGCGCGCCAGAGACGTTCGTAGTCGACACAGAAGGTGTAATTCGATTTCGACACGTGGGCGCTGTAACCAAGTCAGTGTGGCAGCGGACGCTTGCGCCGGTGATTTCAGTTTTGAGGGATAGTCCGGGATGACCCGATTTACTTTCCTTGTCGCGTTGTTTCTGAGTGTGTCGTCAAGTCTGGCGGCCATTGACGCCTATCAGTTTCCGAATGAGGAACTACAGGCACGTCATCATGACCTTATTGATCAGCTTCGATGCCCTCAATGCCTCAATACCAACCTGGCTGGTTCCGATGCAATGATCGCAAAGGATTTGCGTCGTGAGGTTCATCGCTTATTACTGGAAGGCAAGAGCGACGATGAAATCCTGACGTTTATGCACGAGCGATATGGTGACTTTATTCTCTACAGTCCCAGGGTTACAGGCGCTACCATGCTGCTCTGGTTTGGACCCTTGCTTTTTCTTGCCATTGCAGTGGTTATCCTCGTCCTTATTGTAAGACACCGTCGCCAGCAGATTGTCGAAGATGTGGATACGCAACAGCTTGAAGAAATTCTGACGGCTCATAGCGAGGACTCGGACTAGTGCTAACTTTCTGGATAGTCGCTATAGCGTTCTGCTTCGTTGCCTTTGGATTTGTCGTTGCACCTATGTGGTTCGGCCGAAACGCGGGTAACACGAACAGGATGGGCTTGAATGTCTCGTTATATAGAGACCGTATCGCCGAGTTGGAAGAAAGCCTCAGCACAGGGGAGATCAGTGGTGAGGAATTCGCTCAACTGGAGAAGGAGCTTCAACTAGTACTGTTATCAGACGCCGGTGACGAACTGGAGCCGGTACGCACTGAATCTCGCATCCCCGCTGTGGCTGCCGGGTTTGTGGTCCTGCTCAGTGTGGCGCTATATGGAGATTTCGGATTTTCCCTTGGATCAATCAATGACTTTCTCCTGACCGAAGAGATTCAGGTGGCAACCCCGCATGATGTATCAGAAATGCGAGCGACCGTGGAAAAACTGGCGCAAAGTTTACGGCAGCAACCTGATAACGATCGCGGTTGGTTTTTACTGGCGCAATCCTGGCGCAACTTATCCGAATTCGAGCAGGCGTCCCGTGCATTCCACCATCTGATAAAGAAGTTTCCGCAGGATGCCGGTCTCGCTGCTTTTTATGCGGAATCGGTCTTTTTCGCTGATGGGCAAAGGTTCTCTCCACGTGTGCAGACAGCAGTTGAACAGGCGCTGGCCTTAGACCCTAACAATCTCCAGATGCTTGAATTTAGTGCAATGCACGCCTATCGACAGGGAGACACCGAAACCGCCGTTGCGTTGTTTCGGCGTGCCCTTAAGACTGCCGAAGGAGAGCGCGCCACGCTGTTGCAACAGGCCATTACCCGCCTTACCGGAGAGCGACCAAAGATGGTGGAAGCGCCAGGTCGGGTCGCGACGGCAGGTCGAGTTCTCAAGGTGCTTGTGGAGCTTGGCAGTGGTGTGGAAGCGGGACCTAATGATGCGGTTTACGTATACGCCCGTGCCTTTGGCGGGCCACCCATGCCTCTGGCAGTGCAAAGATTAACGGTAGCGAATTTACCAACACTGGTAACGCTGACGCCTGCTCAGGCGATGATGCAGGGGATGAGCCTTAATGACTTTGATCGTGTCCAATTAGTGGCGAGAATCTCCGAAACGGGTATCGCGAATGCATCGCCGGATGACTATGAGGTGTTTTCCAGTGAGATTGATATGACACAGGAACGAGAGGTCATTAAGCTCGTTATCTCAGAACGGCGCGGCTAATCCTGATCTTTTTCTCGTCGAGCGGGAAGAATGAAAAGAAAGAATACTCCCAGACCCATCATAATTCCTATACCAACGCCAAAGTAAATCAATTCCATTTCGTTTGCAGGTTTGCACTAGTCGAGTCCCACTTTTGCATGGGGTGAGCCGACAAGCAAGTTGGGTTCCGACATTCGGATGAGTATCTTTGCGTTGCGCGATAGGATACGGTTCGCTTTTTCCAGTAGAAGGACTACAGATGAGTGTTGCGGGCAGTTTTCAAGTAACGATTAATTCTCCGCTGGGTGACAGGGAAGCGACACTAAACCTGGATGTTGCAGATGACGTGGTTTCCGGTTCTCTCCATTCAGACGATGTCTCTCAGGAGTTTACCGGAGGTGCTGCAAATGGCAGCGAAGTCACCTGGGAAATGGATCTAACACGCCCAATGCCACTGCACCTGATCTGCTCTGCGACAGTGGATGGAGATTCTATTAGTGGCGTCATCCAGCTCGGCGCTTTTGGCAATGCCAATTTCTCTGGAACACGGACCTGAGACAAGCTGCCTGAGCGCGCATTTTGTCCGGAAATTCGTTTATTTCTTTAGTGCGTCAACCGCATCGTATAAACTAGTGCCTAGTCCGTTTATTCAGCTCTTCACTCAACTCTAGACTCAACTCTAGACTCAACAGGGACCTCAAACACGGCGCAATGAATCCGACCTTCGTTCATCTCCGAGTTCACTCAGAATACTCGCTTAGCGACGGCATTGTTCGAATCAAACCATTCATACAGGCGACTGCTGATAACAACATGCCGGCAGTTGGCATCACCGACCACAACAATCTTTTTGCCCTGGTCAAATTCTACAAGACTGCACAGGAGTCGGGCGTAAAGCCGATCGTTGCGGCTGACGTCATGATTGCCCCACAGAGGGAAAATGACGATCCAGCCCCACTCGTGCTAATTGCACGTGATGAAACCGGTTACCGAAACCTGAGCGAACTGGTATCTAGATCCTATACCGACGGACAGGACGCGAGGCATATTTGTCTTAAAAGAGAATGGGTCGCGGCGCAACCTGATGGCTTACTTGCGCTTTCTGCAGGGAAAGAGGGTGATGTTGGACGTGCACTCCTGGAAGGTCGAACGGAGGGTGCGGCGGATCTCGCAAGAGAATGGATGCGTATATTTCCAGACGCTTTCTACCTGGAGTTACATCGGACTGGCCGCGATGGCGAGGAGGACTACATTGCAGGTGCAGTTGATCTGGCAGTCGAGCTGGGATGTCCGGTTGTTGCAACCAATGATGTTCGATTTATAGACCAAGATGAGTACGAAGCGCATGAGGCACGTGTCTGTATACACGAAGGCAGAACACTTGATGACCCGCGCCGGGAAAGGCGCTACAGCAACGAGCAATATTTGAAAACGCCTGCGCAGATGATGGAATTGTTTGCAGACATTCCGGAGGCGGTTGAGAACACAATTGAGATTGCGCGACGTTGTAATGTTGACCTTGACCTGGGTAACAACTATATGCCGGCCTACCCAGTGCCGGAGGGTTACACGCCAGAGTCCTACCTGATTGAAGTTACGAAGGCTGGTCTGAATGACAGGCTTTCGCGAACTGACAATTCAATTGATCGCAGTGCCTATGACGAACGACTGGACTATGAACTGTCTGTTATAACCAAGATGGGTTTTTCCGGTTACTTTCTTATTGTTATGGAATTTATCCAGTGGGC
>CAJWQG010000012.1 GCA_913045175.1 uncultured Gammaproteobacteria bacterium
AGTTGCTCATTATGTTTCTATAAGTGCCGAGCAATAATAAAAATTTCAGCTATAAATCTACTTCCATCAACTTCTTTGCCAGAAACCAGCTTGGCGCCAATCCCACCTGCGCAAGCGACATACCAAAGCGCGCCTCCTCAGAGGCAATGACAAACTCGCAGTGCAACGCCAGCTCGCACCCGCCGGCAATGGCAGGACCTTCAACCACCGTGACAATGGGAAGCGGATTCTCCTCCATCGCGTGAAAAACAGGTTCAACGGGACTCTGACTCGAGGTTGCACCAGTTTTCAGGCGTTCTCGCATATCAATACCAGCACAGTAGGTCGGCCCCTCGGCGCGCAATACAATCAGGCGATCTGTCGATACCGGTTCTGCGCTGAACTGTTCCAGCAACGCATCCAGCATTGCTGCATCCAGCGCATTTCGCTTCTCGGAGCGAGTCAGGGTGATGGTCTTGATGGGACCATCCACTTCAACACGAATTCTGTCTGCCATTGCTGCTCCCCCTCTAGATAACATTGTGCGTCTCGCAACGCCGTCCCAATACTAGCAAAGTTCCAAAGACAGGACATCGCGGACCGGTTTCATATAGATACGAAGTCAAACAGGATTCCGATCATTGCTCCAACCGCCCTGGGTTGAGACACTAAAACCTCATGCTTGAGCAGTACCCGCCGTGAAACACCACAACGAACGAACCGTGCTTATCTGGATGTGCGTCCTGATTGGCGTCAACCAACTAGGGTTCGGCGCGATCATTCCCGTACTACCACTCTATGCAGAGTCTTTCGGGGTAAGCCAGGCTGCGATTGGCATGACTGTCGCTGTCTATGGGGTGGCAAGGCTGGTAATCGCACTTCCGAGCGGTCGCATCGCGGACTGGCTAGGTCGTCGCAGCACACTTGCCATTGGGGGACTCGTTTCGGGGGTAGGAAATCTGTGGTGTGCCTATGCGGCTTCCTACGATGAATTGGTTGTCGCGCGATTCGTTGCTGGCGCCGGTGCCGGTTTAACATTGACTGCGGGCACCATCGTGCTGGCGGATATCACCAGTATCGAGCGCCGCGGCAGAGTAATGGCGATCTACCAGGGCGTGTTTCTCTTCGCGGTGGGCATTGGTCCATTTCCGGGCGGCTATCTGGCAGAAACGTTTTCACTGAGCACACCGTTTTTTGCTTATTCACTTGCCAGTTTCATTGCCGCCGCGGTTGGCTGGTGGGCTGTCGCAGAGACCCGGCCCAATATTTCCAGAGAATCGGACGCTGAAGCCAGGCCAACCTATTTAACCGCACTCCGCACAATTCTGATGTCGCGCGGCTTTCTTTTGGTAGGCGCCATCAGTTTTACAGGCGCACTGGTTCGTACAGGTGGCTTATTTAGTATTGTCCCTCTGGTCGGGACCAGGCAGCTATCGCTCACTGCAACCGAGATCGGATTCGCCATGGCGATCGGCAGTCTGCTCGGGGTCATGATCACCTATCCCACCGGGGTGATGGTTGACCGTTTGGGGCGCAAGACCGTCATCGTTCCCGCTACTATCGCGACCGGTTTCGCATTCATGCTTTATAGTTTTGCACCCAGTTATATCTGGTTCCTTGCTGCCTGTGCCGTCTGGGGAATTGCGAGTGCCGCATCGGGTTCGGCTCCCGCTGCATATGCCGCCGACATCGCCCCTCGGGAAAACGCGGCGACGGCAATGAGTGCTTACCGAACCATTTCTGATGCGGGTTACGTTATCGGGCCAATACTACTTGGTGTTATTGCCGATCTCTTTGGCATGACCACCGCGCTGATCACCGCCAGCGGTATGCTAATCGCCATCGCATTGCTATTCGCTGCAAGAGCACCGGAAACCTACCGGGCCGGCTAGATCTCGACCGTCACCGCTACCGAGGTCTGACCAAAAGAAGGAATTATGGCAGAGTGCCTGCCTGCACCGCCTGCCACCAGAACAATCAGATTCTCTGCATTCGGAACGAACTGCACATCTTCATTGTCCAGAACATGATCTGGCAGTCGCTCTTTCACCAGGTTCAACATCGCATCCGATATCACTGCCCTCGGGATAATTGCATGTTCGCTCAAAAAGCGTCGAACGTCTTCCTTGCTGAAACCACTCGAGGCAATGACTTCCGCATGTTCCGGACCCACGACCACAACCGGTCTGCCACCCAGGTAGAAGTTGTTCGCCCCCGGGGATGCCAGCGTGCCGGCAAACGTTAAAAGTATCTCTTCTGCATTCCGACTGTGATGATCATTAACGTTGTGGGGTCCCTCGACTCCGAAAACCGTTACATAACTTCGATCTGAGGAAAGACCGAGATCTTCCTGAAAAAGGGGCCAGGGGTTGGCCGATTCGTTTTCCGCAAAACAAAAGGAGTATTTGGCGGGAGAACCCATCGTCGAGCGATCAAGCACGCCGGGCGCCGCGCCACCGATATTCAGGAGTATCAGGCGAACAGCACGACCAATTGTCGCATTCGCTTTCGTGCCTTGGCCCATGGCGTTATAGGAATCGTTCATTCCCAGTTCTTCAACAACGGGTCCACTAACGAGCACCATGACCGTACAGGGGTGCGTGGTTGACTGTATCGCCTTCAGATTGAATCGAGGATCACACATCGCCCGGGTCACTGCGAGGATTGCCGGAAAGTGAGCCGGCTCACATCCCGCCATGACCGCATTGGCTGCAAGCTTGCCGACAGTCGCTCGACCTAGCTGAGGCTCAACATTCGCGATAACTTCATCCTGGTCACGGCCGTTAGCCATGGCGTCGACAAATTCCGATGTAGGCGGAATGACGGGCAAGCCATCGGTCCAGCCACGCTGATACATCACGCGATTAACGGCAGTCAGTGATTCGGGTGCTTTGATTGTCTTAGGGGAATCCGGCGCGTTGAAATCACTTTCAAATATGGACTTGTGGCGCAACTTGCCACCCGTTTCGATCGATTTGCTTCTATAGCCCTGTTCCAGAGCTTCCGCATCACCCGTCAAGGCTTCGATCATTTCATCAATGACATCCTCTGCAAATGACGCACATTCCTCATCAGTCCTTTTGGCAAGCGGATGCGGCACCACGACAAGGGGCAAGCCGGGCAAACCCCAGCCCGCTGCCTCAGCTTTCGCAAGCGCAAAAAATTCATCCGAGCAAATCGCGACCGTGGGAATACCCTGCTTTTCCAGATGGATACTGTCATGGATACACCACGACGTGCAGGATCCTCAGTCGCAGACAGCCGCGGCTACTACATCACACTCTGCAATAAACTGGTCGGTAAACGCCGCCGGTGCACTCGCCTGTTTCTTGAACCAGACAAATTTTTTGATATTAAAGCGCTGCGCTAACAATTCCTTTACGTGCGACAACAAAACGTCAGCATTCTTCTTATCGTTGGCAAAAAGCCCGACCACAGTGTCCGCGGTAATCTGTTTGCGAGGCGTTAGCGGCGCACCCTTCACCTCGAATACTCCACAAGGATTAATCAGTTCCATGGTTGTCTCCAGTCGGACTCAACGACACTAAGGGATAACACATTATCTCAGCTAATCGCCTGAGGGTAATCTTCCAGTGAAGGTGACACCAATAAATTCGCCAAACCCCTTGAGGGCCTCACGTTGGTTTTCAAAATCCTCACGGAAGATTGGTGGCAGTATGGCTTCATGTTTTTCCGTCCAGGGTGCAGGTGTCTTACCATCGTAGAAAATCTGTATATAAGCTTCACGAGTGAGTGGCAATCCCTCTTCCAGCATGCGCTGTATGATGACGTTCTCGCGGGAGATGTCATCCATCGCATCCAAAAGGTCTTTGTGGAAGTCTTCCATCCCCTGGATATTAGCAAATATCCGATCAGCCATGCCGGTGGCGCTGTATAATTCCTCGACCCAAGAAAGCACACTAAAAGAGCTAACGAGGCAGACGAATGTCCTACGCAGAAAACGGGAATGCGAGAATATATTACGAGTCATATGGAAGCGGTCCAGCACTTATATTCGCGCATGGCGCGGGTGGCAACGCCTCCAGTTGGTGGCAACAGGTCCCCCATTATGCTGACCGCTACCGGGTCATCACATTCGACCACCGGGGGTTTGGGCGCAGTACTTGTCCGGACGATGAACTTGATTTCAATTGCCTCGTCGACGATCTCGTATGCATTATGGATTCAGAGAAGATTCAGTCTGCCATTCTGGTTTGTCAGTCCATGGGAGGCTGGACGGGTATGGGTATGGCGCTCAGCCACCCAGACCGAGTCGATGCACTGGTTATGAGCCATACCGGGGGCGGTATCTCTTCCACGGAAATTGTGGAAGAAGCAAAAAAAACTGCGGTGCGCAGGAAAAAAATCACCAATCCATTTGGCAGTTGGGCTGTCGCACCAGACTTCCCGGATAAAAACGTCAGGGCATCGCACTTGTACAATCAAATTGGCAGTTTTAATATCAATCTGGAACGTAACAAAATGCTTGGCGGGCTTCGAGATCCAGTGAACCCGGAAAATCTGAAGGGGTACGACACTCCAACCCTCTTTATTACCGCCGAACAAGACCTGATCTTCTCGCCGAACATGATTGGCATGGTCTCTGCCATGGTACCGGGATCGAAGGTTAAAAACCTAGGTGACGCGGGCCACTCTTCCTACTTCGAGGTTCCTCAGCTTTTTAATCAGACGGTTGACGATTTCTTAGCAGAAATAGGGCGTTAGAAGCAGATATGGAGATTTAGGGTTCAATCTCATATAACTCGATCTGATACAGATGGGGCCAGCGTTTGCCAGTCACAAACATCCGGTTCTGATCTTCGTCGTACGCAATGCCATTTAACACATCCTCGTTCGCCTTCATGCCCGAGTAGAGCCCAGTGAGATCGATTTCACCCACAACTGCTCCAGAGGCGGGGTCAATCCTCACAATCACATCCGATTGCCATACATTGGCGAATATTTCCCCATCGATAAACTCCAGCTCATTAAGGTTACTGACTCTCCCCCAGTCGTTGCGTACGACAATCCTGCGGCGCTCTTCATGGGTCGCGGGATCAATAAAATAAATGGTGGCGGAACCATCGCTGAGTATCAAATGTTTCCCGTCATCAGTGAGCCCCCACGGCTGCCTTTTCTGCGCGCCAAAGCGATAAGCTATTGGTCCCTGATACTCAAAGGTAAGTAGATCAAAGATTAGCCCTTCACCACTTGTCCAGGTGAGTTGATAGAGCTGCTCACGGAATAGGGTCAGCCCCTCGGCAAAGTGTTCTGACGCGAGCTTTCTCTGCCGCAGGACCTCACCGGTTTTGAGCTCCACTTCCCTCAGGGTTGAACGGCCTTTTAGTCCCGTGCTTTCGTATATCAGGTTCTCGTGAAACAACAGACCTTGCGTAAAAGCCGATCGGTCATGTGGGTATGTATTTAGAACCTTGAATCCATACCTCTTGATCATCCCGGGCTTTTCAGCAAACGTAATACTACAGACAAATAGTGCAAACCACAGAAAATATCTCATCATGCGACAATTCTATGCGAATGTGTTGACCCGGTACCTACTACAGGGTGGAACCTGTCTTTATTGGCAAACAAAACATAGATATCCATGGAACATAACCATCATATAGACCACAGCGATCATGATTCGTGTCATGCCGATGCACACTGCGGACCCCACGGCAGCAGCACAGACTGGTTACTAATCATCTCAGCGGCAGTCATCGTGCTTCTTTATATTACTCACTGGCAATTCGCATCTATCGCGGTCTCTACCGAGTGGCTTCACACTGCGTCACACTCGGTTTTTGAACTGATGAATATAGTCTGGTGGGGAATTCTGCTGGGGATATTGATGATCTCTATTCTGGGAAGGATCCCCAGAGAATTTGTCATGAGCGCACTTGGTACCCGGTCCGGTGCGAATGGGATCTGCCGCGCGACGCTAGCCGGCGTGCTTCTTGATCTATGCAGCCATGGCGTGCTGATGGTCGGCTCCAAACTGTACGAACGTGGCGCGAGCATTGGCCAGGTGGTGGCCTTTCTTGTCTCGAGTCCGTGGAATTCACTTTCGTTGACGTTAATCTTGATCGCGCTTATCGGCGTTCCATGGACGTTAGCGTTTATTCTGTTCTCTATGATTATAGCGATCATTACCGGCTTGATATTCGACCTGCTCGTGGGTCGCAATGTGATACCCGCGAACCCGCAAAAGATTGAGTTACCCGAGGGATGGCGATTCTGGCATGAAGCCCGACGTGAATGGCGTGCCGCTCGAATTACGCCATCTTTTCTAGGAAGCATGCTTGTTGATGGTGTCAAGGAATCTCGAATGGTGATGCGGTGGATATTGTTTGGGGTTTGCCTGGCATCGGTGGTACGCGCAGGCATATCACCCGAGACATTCGCAACATTCTTTGGGCCAACATTGCTTGGACTTGGGGTGACCGTAGTAGTGGCCACTGTGCTTGAGGTCTGTTCCGAGGGCTCTACCCCTATCGCGGCGGATATTCTTAACCGTGCCGGCGCGCCAGGTAATAGTTTTGCATTTCTAATGGGTGGTGTTGCAACGGATTACACAGAGGTCATGGTACTCAGGGAGACCACCAGTTCCTGGAGGATCGCGCTGTTCCTGCCGCTGATCAGCCTGCCCCAGGTAATCTTCCTGGCGTGGTTGATCAATACATTCTACTGATTAGCGCGACGTTCTATTCCACCAACTGCAGCGCGTAGTAAGACGCGCGAGTATAGCTGGTGAAATCCAAGCAGCACACGAAATATCCAAGCCGGTGGCCTGGCGGTACCATCAATCTCTCGAGGTACAACTGCCGAACCGAAAAGCAGCGTGGCGCCATCGCCTGATGGCTCTACCATCAACCAAGACCGTGTGTTGCCACGGATATCTGTAAGAAGAATCTGATTAGAATCCCGAGACTCCACAGTCCAGGCAGCGAAAGTATCGATTTCCCCATTTGCAAGTTTCACCGCCTATTCGTCGCTGGAGGGTAGCCCCAGAACACGAAAAATAAAGCGCTCCACCTTGAATACCGCGCTCGTGTAAAAAGCGATAAGGAAATCATCAAGACCACATGCAACACCAACATACGATGTATAACAGTCGGCATATCCATGCTCAAGCAAGTCGTAGTCTGCCAGCGATGCAATTCGGGGAACCGGAATCCTGGTGATACCACTCATGTTTCAGACGACGTTAACGCCGTGCCAGAAAGCGATGCGATCCTTTATCTGCATAGCGGCTTCCTTTGGTTCCGGGTAATACCAGGCCGCATCTTTGTTTATTTCACCGTCAACTACCACGTGATAATAATGAGCCGTCCCTTTCCACGGACAAAACGTCGTAGTATCACTATCCTGCAACATCGCAGAATTTACATCGCCTTCCGGGAAGTAATGGTTACCCTCTACTACAACGGTTTCGTCCGATTCTGCAATTACGGATTCCTGCCATATAGACTGCACCGTGAATCCTCCACATGGTCATATCAGTCCACTATGCCTCTCGCCCCCATGCTGTTCAAGTGAATGTATATCCGGGTCAATTATCCACGCCATAGCACTCGATTGATCCGCAAACAATTGAACGTTTGCATTGCCCATTCTGGAGATAAACGATTCGAAAATACCTGAGAAACGGGTGCTGGGTGGCACCAGAGCAACTTTAGATCCCGCAGCCAGCGGGACATGTTCTCGGGCAAAATCAGCGAACTTTTTTACATCTGACAACGATATCGCAGACAGGTCCGCTTTGGAAAAATCACAGATTCTATGTATGCCCGGAAAGAAATCCGGGTCATCAATAAACTCAATGGCGGATTCTATATAAGCTTCAAGATCTGGTGCGCCTACCACCTTTACAAACTCGTAGTTAGTCACCGCATGAATCTTGTATCTAATCATAATGCAATCCTTTACATACAAAGCTGTAAATTACCCAGCGTACCTCTCGATATCTACGAACAACGTGTGCGAGATATCGGAAACGCCTGTAGGAAATATGCCATAGGCGACAAACGGCAATTCATATCAAACCTCGTAGCCACCATTAGGCTATCGCCTAAACCCTTCATCTAAATCGGCTTACATTAATACACATATACATGGACTATTTTGTGTCCATGTTTTCCCCGAACCAACGCATCTTAATCACAGGCTTGATCATCGCACACACCGGGCTATGCAATGCCTCGGTACACAAATGCATCGCTAGCAACGGACATGTCAAATATCAGTCACTGCCCTGCGACGAGCAGGATATCGAAGCACCTATACGAGCGTGGATCAACGACGACGTCTCCCCTATCAAATACGACACCAACCATTCCAGTTCTCCGGAAACCAGAGAACGCACTGCTTTGAGTTGTGTCCAGGAGGTACTGGAGCTTATTCAATAACCCTATCATTGTTTTTCCCTATTCGTTTTTCAAGTTGCTACGTTAAAGACGTACTCCTGATTGAATTGTTTCAACATATCCAAACCACTATTCACGAAGGCAGTCGAGTCCGACACCGCCAATTGATCCGCCACATCACGTAACCACTCACCTGCAACAAGACCCGGATTTTCGTTGATTGCTTCCAAAAACTGGTATGTGAATGGCTGCAACTCGAAAAAACGTACCGACTCGTCACGATCACGGAATACCAGCAGGAAGGTGACGGTCTCCCCTGGCTGCTCAGGCTGATAATCCTCCCTGATGCGATGTACCGGGTATTCGTATGCCAACGGCTCAGCGAGTGATGACAAGCTTAATGGTGCGGTAAGCAAATCAGACTCGGAAATCGGAGCCTCTGGTGGATTTGCCTCGTGCATATACAGATAGAGTTCTATCCACTCGTAGTGCGCCAATTCCAAAAGGAAAGCAGGGTCACCATCGATACTCTGGCGACCGTATAGATAGTGCACGAACTCTTCTGAGACTTGCGGAAAGTACGGCGTTTCCGCCTGGTGGGCAATAAAGAAGTCTCGCACCAGTTGGTGCCATCTGGCCTCATCGAGAATGCTTTTGATCACCGGAAAAAAATCGGCCAATAAGGCCGATAGATTATTGAAGATTAGTTCTGAATAGATACCAACGCGCCTTGGATCCAGTCCCTTTGGAACCGGCACCTGATCAGGATTTCGAAGATGCCCAGTGAAAGCCTTCTGCAGTTCAAAAAGCTCAGACATTCTGCTGAACACCATCCGGTTGCTGACGATGATGAATCGCATCAATTTCGACAAGCAACTTTTCCATCGTCGGAATATTGAAATCGCGTTCCAAGAGTGTTGGCTTGACCCCTATCAACTCATAGGTTTTCGCGAGCAGATCCCAGACCGGATGGATGACGTTGGCACCGTGCGTATCTACGATTAGACCGTCCGGTTCAACAAAGTGGCCCGCGATGTGAAGATACGAGACAACATCAAGCGGCATCTCGTTAATAAAGTCCATCGGCTCGTAACCATGGTTGACGCTATTCACATAAACATTATTAACATCAAGCAGCAGGTCGCAATCAGCCTCCTCGATCACTGCTTTGACGAATTCCGCCTCATCCAGATCTCGCTTCGGCGTCGTGTAGTACGACACGTTCTCGAGTGCTATACGCTGGCCGAGCTGATCCTGTGCGCGCTTGACGCGATCTACCGTGTAATGGACCGCCTCTTCGGTAAATGGCATGGGAAGCAGGTCATAGAGTTGACCGCCATCGTTGGTATAGCTCAGATGCTCGCTGTAAACACGGACATTGTGCTCGGCGATGAATACCTTGATATCGCCAATAAGATTGGTGTCGAGTGGCGCAGGTCCGCCTATGGATAGGGAAAGTCCATGACAAACGATCGGCGCCCTCTCACTAATGGTTCGTAACTGGCGACCGAGCCGGCCGCCAACACCAATCCAGTTTTCTGGCGCTAGTTCAAAGAAATCGATCGCTTCAGGGATCTCGGCCGACATTTCAGCCGTCATTGCGCGACGCAGACCTAGCCCAGCCCCATGAAGGTCAGGAGTAGTATTCATGCTAAGTGGAGGCATGGAACACTAAAAGATGTTCCACACCTAGCAAACTGCTGAAAAGCAGTCTGCTAGGCAACTTGTAAGAGCGGGGGTGTTAACCGCCGCACTTACCCTCGCCACATTTGCCTTCGCCGCCTTTATCTTCTTTTTCGCCGCCACATTTGCCTTCGCCACATTTGCCTTCGCCACATTTGCCCTCGCCACATTTGCCTTCGCCGTCAGCCTTATCGTCGCCGCATTTGCCTTCACCGCAGGAGCCTTCTTTATCACCTTTGCTCTCGCCGCATTTGCCTTCACCGCATTTGCCTTCGCCAGAGTGAGAACCTGCGACCTGCATGTATCCGCCATTGAGCTCAGTCGCTCCAAAGGGATTGGTATCAGCCATCGCCATGGGCGACATTGCAAGACCTGCACCGAACGCAGTAGCTACCGCTACGGAAAGTGTTTTTCTGGATGTTTTAAGTTTCATTCAATATTCCTCGAATTTCAGGATAACTTTTGCCGTGTTTGGCGATTTCTGCCCTCTCCGGGTTATTGCTTAGAGTCCTGGAGACGGTAAATATTACACCCTAATCAATTATTCACCGCAAAAAATCACGCAGCGATAATCACTGGGCAATTATGTAGACCCTGTTTTGGAAGATTTCGTTCCCAATACCACTCTACTCGAATATATATACGACGATACCCGCATTTGCGATCACTATCGCATCACCATCTTCTGTTGGTATCTCCAGACCGCCCTTACGTACCGTTACCGTTACCATCCCATATGGGAGAACGCCGGCGACTCGCTCTTTATCCACTGAATCGGGATCAGGTACACCAATCATCAGGTCTATCTGCATATCCTTTGCGGTCTTACCAAGATGTGGAAAAAAGTGCAGGCTGGAGTGATGGATCGCATCAAAAACCGCTCGTTCAGCCGCGACAGTGTTATCGCGCCCGTGAACATCTGTTCCCATACCCATCTCAGTAATATATCGATTCTTCATAGGTCTCTCTTTCTAAATAGGTTTACTTTGTTTGTTACTGCAATCTATGCCAGCGCAAGTGTAGCAAGCGCATGTTAGGTAATTGTTAAAACTACCAACCAAATCTCCGAGAATAATTAATTAAGGTGTAACGTACGCGTTACAGGAGGTAGATTTGACATAATATGTCGGTTCAATCTATCTAACACGATAGCCCTACCTTAACTATCTGGCGGGATGATATGGCTGCAATAGACGTCAAACACCTAAGTCACACCTACAGGGGTGGCTTCAAGGCATTAGATGACATCAATCTGAGCTTCGATGCCGGTGTATTTGGGCTACTGGGTCCAAACGGTGCTGGCAAGAGCACCTTAATGAGAATTCTCTGCACACTCCTTGAACCAACGGAAGGTGAGGTATCTGTCTGCGGCCATGATGTGATGGAAGATCCCATGGCAGTCCGTTCTCAGCTGGGTTATCTGCCCCAGGAATTTGGCGCATGGCGAAGCCATCGTGTCGAGGAGGTACTCGATACCCTGGCGCAACTGTCGGGGATGCTCGACAAGCCATCCCGACGTCAAACTGTCGGGGAAGTACTAGAAGCGGTCGGCCTTGGCGATGTCGCTGACCGAAAGGTGAAGAAGCTTTCAGGCGGCATGCTACGGAGACTGGGTATCGCGCAGACATTAATTCATGGTCCCAAGGTGATCATAGTCGACGAGCCGACCGTTGGTCTGGATCCCGAAGAACGAATTCGCTTTCGCAATGTATTAACGAACCTGGGCAGAGACCGAACTATTTTACTTTCCACTCACATCGTTGCAGACCTTGGTGGCGCCTGCAAAGCGGTGGCTTTACTGGATAACGGCCAGATCATTTTTCAGGGCTCACCCGCCGAACTGGTCCAAGGCGCTATCGGCCAGGTGTTTCAACTATCAGTCAGTGAAACTGAGCTCGATGATCTGGAGGCAAAATACGACCTGGTCTCTACCAGCATTGGCAGTGGCTCGCTGGTCGTACGGGGAATCAGTCACGAAGATGAACTTCCGCCTAACGCAGAAGTCGTAGAGGAACCAAGCCTGGAAGAAAGCTATATGGCATTTATGGCAGCACGTGGTCGCTCTGGCGCGGCGCGCCAGGACGAAGAACATACTGATACGGAGGTAGCATGAAAATTCGATTTCCCATGATTATGGCCGTGGCTCGCGCCGAGATTCGCTCGACCCGTCGACTGGCGCGATATTGGCTATTCACAGTGCTCGCGCTATTCACCTGCGTCGCGATATTTGTCCAGTATACGTTCCTACACGGCGTGGCTTCTTACCAGACCGCAACCTTGTCCGCGATGTCGCCGCGCTATCTTATGGCCTCAACGGGACTGTTTATGACCATGGTCTTCGTGGCAGGCCTTGTATTTCTTGCTTTTGATGTCAGGGCTCGCGATGTCCGGGACCGCATGACCGAGATCCTCGACTCACGACCGTTTTCCAATACGGAACTGCTGCTCGGTAAGACCTTTGGCATCGTGTTTATGATCTGGCTACCCGTCGTCCTGATCACAGTTGCGTTTCAGATGTTTGGCACAATTGCCCACCTCATCGAGCTGCCTATGGGAGACGCAATAGAACCCTGGTCACTCGCCGGATTCCTGGTCGCAACCTTAACGACCATAACGCTGTGGAGCGCGGTGATCATTTTGCTGTCTGTCATCCTGAAGCATCGACTATTGGTAGCGATCGTGGGCTTTGGGCTCGCAGCACTGCAGTTCTGGACTACCATGAACATGCCGATCTACCTCCATGGACTGATAACCGTGCTGCCGCTGATGGATGTTGCATCGGACTTAATACCCAATTCATTTCCTGAAGGAGAACCAATAAGATTATTGGGTCACTGGTTTCTCGCCGGCGCCCTACTTGCCTTCGCAGTTGCGTTACACCCACGTCGCGATGGCGAGTCGTTTGGTTACGCAAGCGGCATGGGATTACTGGTGATCGCTGGTGGACTGCTTGGTTACCACTGCTTTGATTTCCTTTCGCGACTCGAACAGCCGAATACCTGGCGCGCCGCCCATGAGGCACGAAAGGCCGAACCCTTCGGTGACATGCAGTCGATTACAGGCGTTCTCACCATCGCGCGTGGCGATAGTCTGGCACTGGATCTTACGATTGAAGTTAAGGCAGATGAACCACTTAAATCACTGTTATTTACGCTGAACCCAGGAATAGAAATCTCGCAGATCGAGATCAACGGCAACGACACCGAATGGCATCATGAAAACGGTTTGCTGGAGGTCAGTCATTCCATGCCGGCAAACACAGCAGCTTCAGTTCATATCACCGCTGCCGGTACCCCACACGAAAATTTCGGTTATCTGGACACCTACTTTAATTTGCTCCATGCCTCGGCGATGAAGTCCCAGCTTGCGATACTAGGCATGCAAACCAGCATATTCCACAAAGATTACGTCGCGATGCCCCCCGGGGCACACTGGCTACCTTCGACTGGCACCGACGTGCCCCAAAGCGATCCCCGCAGCCATCCCTATGATTACTATCAGCTTGACCTGGAGGTTGTAGTCCCAGGAGATTGGCTGGTTGCAGGTCCCGGCATCCGGGAACAACTAAGCATCGATGACGACAGTGTCCACTATCGATTTAACCCGGACGCCCCGGTACCCCACGTGGGCTTGTTTGCCTCGGAGTTCGAGAGACGCTCCTTTCAAGCAGCCGGAGTTACTTTTGAAGTTCTTTATTCGCCAGATCATGAGAAGAACTTTACCCTTTTTGAACCAGCCGCGGAAAAACTGGAAGAAGTCGTTGGCGAGATGTTCACCAACGCGAAGAACCGGGGAATTCCCTATCCCTACGACGCTTTCACGTTCGTAGAGACGCCCAACACACTACGCGGCTATGGTGGTGGCTGGCGTATGGACACAGTACAAACCATGCCAGGGGTCATGATGTTGCGGGAAAACAGTTTCCCCGTCGCAAGGTTCGAAAGGCCATTTGGACCAGATGCAACCTGGTATAAAGACCAGGAAGGCGGATTAGCTGGCGCACAGGTCGAAGCGCTGCAGCGTTTCTTCGAGAGGGACTTCAGTGGCGGCAACATCTTTACAGGTGTCGCCCGAAACTTCTTTACCTTTCAGACCAGCGCGGTTGGAGAAGGCGCGCACGCTGTCAATTTCGTACTTGAAGACCTCACGACCTACCTGCTCAGCAAAAAAAGAGGATACTTTTCCGCGCACGAATTTGAATCAGCAAACATAATCGGTGGCCAGGTTTTTGCCTCCATCATGTTTGGTAATACCCAGTCAATTACAGAGATTCTGATTGAAAACGTCACGTCCAGGGCATCTGTGTGGGACAGGGCACTCGGGACACCGCTTGCCATGCTGGAACCCAATGAAGATCCCGCGCAGGTTCTCAATGTTCTAACATTGAAAGGGCAGGCAATTTCCCAGTCACTATCGACGGGTCTGGGTTTCGAAGACGCCAGCAAACTGGTGGGCGCCCTCGTTGAACGCTATCGTGGCCGGCATTTCAACGCCAACGATCTGCATGCATTGGCAGATGAACTGGAACTGGATCTCGCACCTCTGCTGGGCGACTGGTTGCACGACACGGCATTGCCCGGCTTCCTGGTTTCAGCAGCAGATGCGGTCCGCATCACCGATAATGACCAGGGCAGACCCCGCTACCAAACAACAGTACACCTGCGCAACGACGAACCTGCGCCTGGACTGGCCAATTTCAGTTATCAATGGGGACAAAGAAAAACCATGCGCTGGGATGGCACCGAGCCAGTTCGGGTACCGGGCAATTCATCGGTCGAAGTCGGCGTTGTCACCTCAACACCGATACGCCAAATGTATCTGCAGCCCTATCTGTCGCTGAATCGAGTAAATGTTCCGATTCAGATCAATCGCCCGGATTCGAAGACACAGGTCGACATTGAACCTTTCGTTGGTAGTAAACCCAGTGACTGGCAGCTACCGATCACGAACGACATCATTATCGACGACCTGGATGAAGGGTTCCTGGTGCAAAGTGACCACGAAGTCCCAACGGAACGCGCCTACCAGGGCCCCGGCGGGTTCGGTACCGTGAAACTTGATATGGACCAGGGGTTACCGGAACACCGAGCCATGTTTGGCAACCCACAGGTATGGAGTCGAGCCAGCAACGACCGTAGCTGGGGTAAGTACCGACGAACCCACGCGCTGGTAAGCAGCGGCGAAGGCAATCAGCTCGCAGTATTTGAAGTAGACCTTCCTCATGCAGGCCGCTGGCGACTCGCATACCACCTGTCGCGTCAATTCGCCGGCGGAATGGAGAAGCAACGCAGAATTAAGCGACACGCCGAGAAGGGTTCAAAGAAAGGAGGAGGCGATAGCGAACGTGCCAGGAGGGCCAGCTTTATTGCCGACCAGAATATGGTCGGTGAGTTCCTCATGACTCTGGCCACCAATGGTGAATCTCGTGACATCGAATTCGATGCCAATTTTGCTGTACCCGGCTGGAACGATCTGGGAGAATTCGACCTGACCGCCGGTACCACCCGTCTCGAAATATCTAACGCAAATACCGGTACCGTTGTCGTCGCCGATGCAATTCGCTGGCGTCCAACTTCTCAAAATGCTCGACAGAAGAGCACACACAGACTTCCTCAATCGCGGGAACATCAGGAAACAAGGCTAGCAAGGAATGATTAGATCTTTATCACTAGCAGCGGGCGTCAGCCTGCTCGCGCTACTGACCGCTTGTGGAGGGTCTACCAATGCACCGGCCGTGGAGTTTCTGATTCCGGTAGAGGTGGTTGATGTCGGAACCGATGCGGTTGAAGACATCATCGTAACAACCGGTACCGTAAGGACCCGCGAAAGCGTAATCCTGACCGTGGAAACCCCGGGTTTTCTAGTGCTAGCCAAGGACGGAAACGGGCGCAGACTTGAAGAAGGTGCGACAGTTAAGGCAGATCAACTCATCGCCCAAGTTACCGGCGAGGACGCACGTCTGGCTGCGGGGATCGAGGCAACCAGGGAACATCTGGAATCGGCAAAGACCGAACTCGAGCGTCGTCAACAGCTATTTGAACAGCGGCTTATTTCTGAAGCTGACGTATGGACCGCACGAACTCAGTATGAGGATCGGCTCCATGCCTATGAGACTAGTCAGCGCACGTTCGAGAAAACTCGAATTATCACTCCCATAGAAGGAGTAATTCTAGAGCTCGCGCGAGACTCCACCGGACAGCCCATTGCAGACGGCCAAATGGTTAGCCAGGGAGTGAACGTTGCTCGTGTGGCTCCGTTGGATAGATTAATCGCAGACATTGAACTGGTGGGGCCAGAGCTATCTCGAGTCGCTATCGGGCAGAAGGTCCGAATTAGTCACTACGCGTTTACCGGCAGCAATCTGGATGGAACAATTATTCGCCTTTCCCCGACGATGGATCCGAATACTCGCACCTTTAGAATCGAGGTTGAAGTCGACAATTCAGAGGGACTACTGCGACCAGGCATGTTCGTCCAGGCGGCCATCGTTGCCAAGCGACACGAGAACGTCGTGGTTGTACCAAGAGATGCGATCACGCAACGGGGCGGACGTAATGTGGTATTCGTCGTCGATGGACAGCGCGTCGCGCAACGGGATGTCACACTAGGGCTGGCAGACGACACACAGTTTGAAGTATCGCAGGGCCTTCAGTCAGGCGATCGCATTGCAGTACGCGGACTGGAAACGCTTACCGATGGCACACGGGTACGAGTGATCACCCCTTGAGCTTTGCCGAAAACGTCGCCGCACTAGCGGCGCGGCGACCAGTCGCCATTAGTGTCATGGCCATCGCCATTGCCCTCGTAGGGTGGCTGTCGTGGAAACAACTGCCCGTTGACCTGCTCCCTGATCTGCAAAGCCCAACGATTGCAGTTTCAATCAGGGCCGGTGATCGACCACCCACCGAGATGGAAAGATTGTATGGTGAGCAGCTTGAACAACGCTTGTTTACCGTGCAGGGCATCCGTGAAATATCGCAGGTAGCTCGAAGTGGCAAGCTGGTGGCGACCATCATTTTCGAGTGGGATGCCAATCTCGAAATTGGTCTGGTTGAAGTACAAAAAGCACTGGGACCCATGGGGGCCGACCCTGCCGTAGATGAGGTCGTCGTCAGACGTTTCGACCCGCGCCAGGCGCCCGTACTCACTTTCGGCCTCATCGCACCGACCGGCAAACCCGATCTCGCAGAACTAAGACAACTCGCCAGAAGACAGGTTGCAACAAATCTTGAACAGCTTTCAGGGATCGCCGAGGTTAGAGTAACCGGCGGGCGTGAAAAAGAACTCCGCATCGAACTGGACCGATACAAACTTGATGCTTTCAACGTGAGTCTGGCCCAGGTTGAGCAAAGGCTACAGGCGGAAAACCAGGACTTCAACGCCGGGACCCTCGAGCAGGATTCCAAGATCTTTCTCGTGCGCGGCATGTCCCGATTTCGTCGCGCCGAAGACGTTGCAAATGTTGTAGTCCGATATGCGACCGCTGCAGACGGCAGTCAACAGGCTATCCGGGTATCCGATGTTGGTAACGTTAAGCTGGTAGATCAGGAATTTGATCATCTGGTTCGAGTCAACGGTATCGAGGGTGTTGGCCTTGCGATTTACAAGGAAGCGGCCGCCAATACGGTCGAAGTATCTCAGGTAGTACACAAGGCAATGACCAACGTCGCCCGCGACTTACCTAACGTGGAACTGATCGAAGTCAACGACGACGCGGCACTGGTTATCGACGCCCTGTCAGACCTGCAGATCGCGGCTGGTGTTGGTATTTTCCTGGCGCTGGTAATCCTGGCGCTTTTCTTGCGCTCCGCGGGCGCGACGCTAGTCGTATTCGCGGCCGTACCAGTTTCGATTCTCGCGGCGCTATTCCTGATGGGGCTTGGTTCACAGACACTCAACATCGTCACGCTCGCTGGACTCGCTCTCGGCGCAGGCATGTTGGTCGACAATGCAATCGTTGTAGTAGAAAGTATTTATCGAAGGCTTGCCGAGGGTGACTCACCCAGCACCGCCGCCGCAACAGGAACAGGACAGGTCGCGGGCGCTATCACTGCATCAACCCTAACAACCTGTGTCGTCTTTCTACCCGTGCTATTCGTGCAGGGTATGGCGGCAAGACTAATCGAAGGTATCGCATTCACCGTGATTGCATCGTTACTGGCATCGCTCGTCGTCGCAATGATGTTAATTCCTGCATTGGCACGCTGGTTTATGCCGGATGCATCGGACAATCCGGAAGCCGCATTTCCCAAGTATCGACAGAAACTGGAAGCACTCGTACGCAAGTTGCTGGCGAGACCTGGTCAGACTGTAGCCATTACCCTGGTGATCGCTGGCCTCGCCATCTTCTCTTTAGTAAAGCTGGGAACGGAGTTACTACCTTCGGCGGACCCTAGACAGTTCTCTCTCAGAGTAGTTGGCCCTTCCGGACAACGAGTCGAATCAACCTCCCGACTTATTGAAAGTATCGAATCGTTATTGAACCAGGCAAACGGTGAAAATTTGGAGGCAGTTCTGTCAGAAATTGGCCGCCTGCCAGAAGATACACGTCTCATTCGAACTGAACTAACAGAAGAGAATACCGCGGAACTCACGGTTCGCGTCGGCGAGAAGGGATTCACCGGAAAGCAACTCGCCGATCATCTGTCACCTCACCTTGAAACCATGGAAAGAACCGAGTTCGACTGGCAGGTAGGTTCCAGCGCACTCGCCAGCGCACTCGGTAGTGCAGGCCCATCAGTTGTTGTCGAAGTTTCCGGGCAAGCATTGCCCGATATAAGACGGGGCACCGAGATGATTCAACAACGGCTCGCCGAACTGCCGGAACTTTGGAATGTACGCTCTTCATTCGAAGGTGGCCCTCCAGAACTGAGAATCGTCCTGGATCGAACCATGGCAGACGGCCTTGGTATCGACCTCAATACACTTGCCAGGGTGCTTGAGGCCTCGCTCGATGGGCGCGACGTTACCACACTGTCCACAGGCGATGAAGATAAGCCAGTAAGACTGCGTACTGAAAACACCACAAGAGAGGACCTCGAACAAATCGTTTTCCGCTCAAACCTCGGGCAAAAAGTAACCGTAGGCGAAATAGCCCGATTCGAAGAAGTCGAAGGTGCAAGAGAAATATTTCGTCGTGATCAGCGCCGTACTGCGATCGTAACTGCAGAAATCTCGGAGTCTGTTGAATACCCCGAAGCAGTCGCCGCCGTATCAAAAACACTAGAAGAACCCCTGGTCCCCGGATTAAACGCCCAGCTGCGTGGCGAGGAAGCTGAAAGAATCAAGACATTCAACGAACTGAAACTGGCTGGGATTCTGGCACTGGTGCTGGTGCTGATGGTTCTGGCAGGATCGTTCGAATCATTTATACATCCAATTACAGTCCTATCCGCAATACCGATCGCATTGGTCGGCGTCGCACTGGTCCTGGGGATCGTTGGTGAGCCGATTGGTGTCATGGCGATGATGGGATTCATTGTGTTGGCAGGTGTCGCAGTTAATGATGCAGTACTCCTCCTGGCTACCGCACGTCAATCAATGGCACAGGGAGTTGATCGCGTCGAAGCGCTTGTTTCCGCCGCTGGCATCAGACTTCGACCAATCCTGATGACGACGCTAACGACCGTACTGGTGTTGATGCCTCTTATTTTCGGGACAGGCGAAGGTGCGTCGTTGCGCGCACCGATGGCCATTACCATCATCAGCGGTATCATCGCTTCGACGGCAGGTTCTCTTCTGATACTACCCTGCGTTTACCTGTTGCTGGATCGCATCAGGCTCAGGAATACCTAATGAACTTTCTCATGTTGCCGATCTATCGACCGGTTGCTGTTGCGATGTTCTTTCTTGGCATCATGATCCTTGGCAGCGTCGCATGGCAACGGATGCCGGTGGAATTAATCCCGAGACTTGTTGGTAGCGAAATCAGGGTCAATTTCAATCGTCCAGGCAGCCAACCTGACGTAATAGAGAGGGAGATCCTGTTACCGCTTCAGGCCCAGGTGTCTACCATGTCAGACGTCGCCGAGACACATGGACAGATTCGCGGCCCTAGCGGCAACTTTACAGTCCGATTCGAACCCGGAGTGGACATCAAAGTACGTGAATTTGAACTGCAGCGTATGGTCACCGAACTGCAGCGAACCCAACCCCAGGGCACATGGCTGGGCGTACAGTCGACGGGAACAGGCGCCATTTCCGAACTGGCGATGATGATTCACGTTCTGGGCAGTGGCAGCGATGATAAAGATGCGCTATATGATCTGGCGGACCAGATCGTGGCACCTCGATTCGCCTCTATCTCCGGTGTCAGTCAGGTGACGGCAACGGGAGGTGCCAAGCGACAGGTGACTGTAACCGTCGATCCAACGAGGACTACCGCAGTCGGACTTTCTGTAGAGAGCGTCATGGACGCGGTGCGACGGACCGTCGGTCGTATTCGATACACGGGCAGCCTGGAGAACGAATCCGGCCGAACCTCGGTAATGCTCGACGGAAGACCCGTTGGCGTAAACTCTCTTGCCAATTCGAGGGTAGTCTATGACCGACCCGCCCTCTTGCAACATACCAGCGATGTTGTGATCGGCCCCGGTCGGGAAGAACAGCTATTTCGCGTGAACGGTCAACCTGCCGTTGGCCTCGTCATATTTCAGGATCAGGATACAAATCTGGTGCGACTGGGTCGTACGCTGCGAGAGCGGGTTGAGGAAGTTCAACAGGAGCTAAAACCGCAGGGTCTGGACCTGGTCATTGGATTCGATGCAGCGGACGCTATTGAAACTCAAATCACTCATCTGTCCAGGCTTGGGGCATCAGGATTTGCCATCGCGCTGGTCGTACTATATCTGTTCTTGCGCCAGTGGCGTGCCGTTGCTGTCGTTGGTCTCGCCGTTCCCGTGAGCCTAATGACCGCATTAGCCTTTTTGTATCTGGTTGGTCAAACGCTAAACCTGGTATCGCTATTCGGCCTCATGCTTGCGATTGGACTGGTGGTAGACAACAGCGTGGTCGTTTTCGAAGCAATCCAGCGACACCTCGAACGCAGTGCAAATATCGAGGATGCCGTGCAGGAAGGATTACGTCGTACCGTCAGGGCTATCCTCGCGGCCAGCGCCACAACTGCCGTCGTTTTTCTCCCAATAATATTGGTCGAGTTTGACGATCCCATAATCCGCCAGGTGGCATCCATTATCAGTCTTGCAATATTGTTGCCGCTTTCGGCTTCCCTGCTGGTAGCCGTCGGTCTCGTGCCGCTGCTCGCCAACTATCTTGCCGCGCCGGCAGCGGCGCAAAGACTTGCCGATGCAAGGGACAGAAGATCAGCCAAGGCGAATCTGGTAGCGCCGGACCAGGCGAAACTATTTTTCGGAGGAATCGTCGCGTCAGCACTGCGACATCCACCAACCTGGATTGCGGGTACCGCGGGTGCGGTGTTACTTACCGCTGCCATCGCTTTACCCTGGGTAATGACTAACAGCAGTGGCGATCAAGCCACGGAACCAGACACGATTCAACTCGTCGCACAGTTCCCCTCTGAACGAACGTTGGCCGTTTCAAGCGCTGCCATGGCAAGACTGGAACGCGAGGTACTCGATGATCCTGTGGTTCGATCTGTTGAAACGCAGATACAGGAAGATGGTGGATCCCTGACAATCCATCTCATCGATCGAGATGAGAGGCCGGATGATTTCAAGGCGCAATCCATTCGAGACAAGATCTACCAGGCCGCTCGCAAGGTTAGGGGTGGACTTCGCATCCTTAGACCTGGTGATGAAAATGCCGGCGGCGGTAAAGGCGGTGGCGGCGCAGGAGCGTTTGGAGGAGAGCCTACCGAGATTGTTTTATCGGGACCGGACAGCGCTGTACTGATGAGTATCGCGGATAACGTAGAGTCTCAGTTGGAATCAACACAACAGGTCGTCAGCGCATGGACGTCGGTGCAACCTGGCATGAGTGAATTCTGGGTCGAGCCGATCCCGCAGGCGTTTGAGTCTCTTGGCCTTACCTTCTCCCAGGTGTTACCAGTACTGCAGCTCGCCGGTCGTGAAGGTCAGCAAATGCAAACAGGTTTCGTACAGCATAACGGTCGAGAATTGCCGTTAATCGTCGAACGAAAAGATGCCCGAGAAGAAAACATTGGCATGCGGGATCTAACCCGGCTACGCGTTCAAACGCCCTCTGGTGTGATGCCGGTCACTGCACTTGCCACCATGCGGCAAATGCCTCCACCTTCTGTGATCTCGCATCACAATGGTCGTCGCGAGATAAGCGTGTTGTATCGACTACGAGATGACATCCCCGATACAGGTCCAACGCGCCTCGGCATTGAAGAGGAGATTGCCCAATCGGTGCGTGCGATTCCCCGACCGAGTGGGGTGAGCATCGAAATGGACGACGAGAATGAAACTGAAAGCTGGTTCAGAGAAATTGCCACACCGGCCGTCGCATTACTCTTCCTTGTCCTCGCAATGACTTTTGAATCGCTCACATTACCTGTCCTGGTACTGCTAGCACTACCACTTACCATCCTCGGTGCGGCGTGGGCGCTTGCCTTCGCTGGCATCTCGTTCGAGATGATGTCAGCGCTTGGTGCCTTGGTGCTCGTTGGGCTCACTGTTAACCCTGCCATTCTGCTGGTAGACCGGATGCAACAACTCATCCGTCAGGGTGGGTGGAGTATAGGCGCGGCTGCGTTCGCCGCGGTGAAGGAACGAACCCGACCCGTATTGATGACTTCCGCTACGACTATTGCCGGGCTTTGGCCTCTGGCCATTGTCACAGGCAGAGAGAATGAGATCTGGCCGCCTTTCGCCACGGTCGTCATCGGTGGACTGGTGACATCCAGCCTGCTCACGCTGTTGATGATTCCAGTCGGCTTCATTCTGCTAAAAAGAGTTGATGAGTTTTTTAGCAGGGCCGGTCCCTGGCTTGTACTGGTTTGGATGGGAAGCACGCTCGCAACAATGGCAGCACTCATCCTGACCGACACGCTAACAACACTACTATGGCAGTCGATTACCACTCTGCTCGCAGGCTCAGTGTATCTGGCACTAATCATTCTAATTTTTCGACCTAAAGAGATACCCGAGCCGGATACCAGTAATGGTCCGCCAACACTCACCGTAAGTCATCTACATAAGACCTATGGGTTACCAGGTGCGTTCAAGACCGCGCTGCTAGCACCCAGGCGATACGCCGAGAAAGTGCTCGAACGGGGAGGTAAGGTTTTTCTTCCCGCTGACGCCCGGGATAGATTTGTACCACTCACCCTTGGCATGTTGGGAGTCGCTACCATCGCTACGCTTGTTCGATCGGACTTCTGGCAGATGTTTTTCTGGATGACAGCCGGGGTACTGCTCTCGCGTCTACTATTCGAGGTCAGAAGATATAGAGGTTACGTTACCGATAGCGGCCAGGTTCTGCCTGGTGGGGTTGAGGGAAAACTAACTCTCACTCTTCCCTGGTTGATAATCGCATCCTTTCTTTACTACGCCGCAATCAATCCACATCTTCAGGGCACTGTGAAACTGGATACCTATTTCATATGCGCCCTGGCAGCAGTGTTAGTCGCGGCCATTCAGGGAATGAGACGCAGCGCACAGCAGCAGGCAAGAGGCGAACTTCCCAGGCGAGTAGCTCGAGGTGGCACAGGTATCTTCATCAACCTCTGGCGCACCTGGTCAGCACGCATCGCCGGCCTGGATTTACCCGTGGACCCAATCGTTGCACTCGCAAGTGTCAATTTTGAAGTTGACCGTGGAATGATCGGCATTCTCGGACCCAACGGCGCGGGGAAAACAACATTACTGCGTCAGCTCGCAGGTGTACTGAATCCCACTCGCGGGACAATACGATATGGTGGCGTTCCGCTGCCAAGCATTCAAAGACATCTGGCCCGTTGGGTTGGTTACTTGCCTCAGGACGCAGGCTTACCAGGCGGTATGTCACCCAAGGAGTATCTCACCTGGTATGCGGCGCTCTACGATATTCCTGCAGGCATCCGCGATGAACGAGTCAGCGGACTCTTGAAAGAGGTGGGACTGGAAGACAAGGTGAACGACAAGATCGAGTCACTCTCCGGCGGAATGAAACAACGAGTTGCTGTCGCCAGGACCCTGCTTCGTCTACCTCCTATCATCATCGTCGATGAGCCCACGGTGGGCCTCGATCCTCGGGAACGTATCCGTTTCCGGAATCTGCTCAGCAGACTTGCACGTGAGCGCATCGTTCTCATGTCTACTCACGTGGTTGAGGATGTCGCCGTTGCCTGCGATCGAGTACTGGTAATCGCCAATGGCGAGCTCGTATTCGACGGTGGCACAAGCGAGCTTACCAGCAGTGCAATCGGACATGTCTGGGAAGTACGTACCCAACTGGGAGAAGATCCAGCGCTACCGGAAGATGCTATACGCACGCACGAAACACCGGCCGCGGACGGGCGAATCGTTCATCGCATCATCTCTGCAGAAGAGCCGGAAGGTGCTGATCCCCTCGACGCAACACTAGAAGACGGATATATGTGGCTCCTTACCGACACCGACCCTAGGGCTGTGACATGAAGCTTGCATTTGATATCGAGTTTATGCGTCACGCTATGCTTGTCGTGGCAGGACATCGCTTCTGGATGTTACCTTTTGCAACCCTGCCCTGGCTGGCGTTTCAGTACTACATCACGATGGATGACCCGACCAAGATTATCGGGCCAGGTAGTGTTCAGGGCACACTAATAGGTGTACCCCTAACCGCGCTAGGAATGTTCTTCGGCATGCGGATGATCGCAGGCGAAATAGACGATCGTAGTCTCGAAATAGCCTATACGGTCCCTGGTGGATGTGAACGACTGTGGTTCGTTAAACTATTTTCGGCATTCCTGATGCTGGTTTTCACGGAAGCGATGCTTTCTATCCTGGTCTACTTTTTCTTTACGCCGTTTCCCCCCGGTGCCCTGTACGGTGCACTGCAAGCGTCTTGTTTCTATATGATCCTGGCGATGGCTCTGGGCGCCCTTTTCCGCAGCGAAACATCAGGACTTATCGGAACCGCCGCGTTATTGGGTCTTAACGGTCTACTGACCGGATTCGGGGATAGTCAGATGCGCTTTTCGCCGTTTTTTAATCCCTATGTGTATCTCGATACTTCGAGTTCTTCCAACGTAGTCGATGGTGGCTTCACCAGCCCTGAGGAACTACTGGCCTGGACGATTCAAAATCGCATCGCCATGCTACTGTTGATGGGCGCCATACTTAGCCTTGCGTTCATGCGCTCGAATCGCCGCGAAACTATGTTAGACGGGATGTAACCGATACATGAATGTATCGGCCGCAAATCGGCGACGTAAGTCGTTGATTTGTCGCGAGCGGGCTGAGGCCCGCGACTTTGAAAAAGTGCAGGACAGCACTTTTTCTGCATAAACCCTCAGTCTTTTTTACTTTTGCTTGTTTCCTCGGCGTCCTTATCTTTCGACTCTGCCGACGGTTTAGACTGATCTATACTCGACCGATCCACACTAGCAAAGGCGCTCTGACTGGTACCCCCTACCGTCGCACGAGTTTTGGCTTTACGTATTTTTCTTTTCACGGCCGCTCCTATTAATCCAGCATGATGACGTGCCGGGCCTCCTGTCCTGTTTTGAGTGCCTCAAAGGCCTCGTTAATATCTTCAAGCTTGATGTGTTTTGAAATCATTTCATCCAGATGAAGTTTACCATTCAGATAAAAATCCACGAATCGCGGCATGTCGACGCGAAACCTGTTCGACCCCATATTCGATCCCTGAAGTTTCTTCTGGTCGATCAAATCTGCCCCATGTATCTCGACCATGGTCCCTACTGGAATCATACCGATGACTGTCGCAGTTCCTCCTCGACGTAACATACGAAATGCCTGCTCAGCGGTTTCCTTGAGACCAATCGCTTCGAAGGAATAGTGACACCCACCATGGGTGAGTTCTCGCACCGCAGCCACAACGTCTGTCTCGCCACCATTGATAATATCGGTCGCTCCCATGATTTCGGCTAACTCAAGCTTGGCGTCCACCCGATCGATGGCAATTATTCTCCCGGCACCAGCGATTGCTGCGCCATTGATCGCCGCAAGACCAACACCACCGCAACCTATTACGACTACCGTAGCCCCGGGTTCGACCCCCGCTGTGTGAAATACCGCCCCAACGCCGGTGGTTGTGGAACAACCTATCAATGCCGCCCGGTCCATTGGCATCTCTTCAGGGATCTTTACCAAGGCGTGCTCATGGATCAGCATTAGTTCTGCGTAAGAGGATAAGTTTAAGAATTGATGTATGGGCTTGTCGTTCTGATGCAAGCGTGATTCTTCGTCCGCCCTGCGAGAGAGTTCAGGGTTACTGCATAGCGCCATGTTTCCGGTAAGACACATCTCGCAATAACCACAAAACGCGGAAAGGCAGGTAATCACGCGATCTCCCTTCTTCACGTAGGAAACCTCTTTGCCTACCTCTTCAACAATACCGGCGCTTTCGTGACCGAGGATCGTGGGCAACTCATGTGGGTATGCACCGTTGGCGAAGTGTAAGTCACTGTGGCAGACACCTACCGCCAGCGGTCGAACCAGGACTTCGCGAGAACCAGGTTTGGATACCTGAACGTCCTCAATTTCCATCGGCGTGTTCTGCTCTCGAAGAACGGCAGCTTTCATGACGACTACTCGTTGGTATTTATCGAATAGCTAACGTAGCATGATTCAACGATCGACGACAAAAGGTCGCTTCACCGATCCACCACAATGCCTGAGCCACCAAACCGTATACTGATTCTTGTCATTCTCTGGTTCGCAGGTCTGTACCTTCGACTCCCGGTACTAATCGCACCCCCATTGACGCCGCTAATCGATGCCGAACTCGCATTAAACCAAACTCAGTTAGGTGCTTTGACCACCATCCCGGTACTCATGCTTTCCCTTGGGGCGTTACCTGGCGCTGTGATAATCGCGCGCCTGGGACCAGCCCTCGCGCTAGTCGCGGCATTGGTTTTGCTGACGCTGGCATCGATTGGTCGGGGACTGGCTCCCCCCGTATGGATACTATTTCTTAACACGACTTTTGTAGGTCTCGCTATTGCCGTTATGCAGCCTGCATTCCCTTCACTGGTTCAGCGCTGGTGTCCCGGGTTTGTTGCGCTGGGTTCTGCTGTTTACATGAACGGCATGTTGATGGGGGAGTTTATTGGCGGCGGACTTACCATTCCCCTGGTTATCCCGTTTGTCGATAACGACTGGCGCGCCGCGTTAGCTTTCTGGTCACTTCCCGCTATCTTGATTGCGGGAGTCGTTCTGTTGTGCCGACGCCTTGGGGTTACTGAAGAATCGGTCGGTAAAGAAGGACCTCCCATATGGAAACCACCACTTGGGGAACTTCGGGTATGGCAACTGGGGATCATTCTTGGCGCCGCTGCAGCTGGGTACTTTGGGACCAATGCCTATATGCCAACCCTGCTGGAGTTCAAGCAGATTCCCGAGGATTTACCGCACTATCTACTGGTCTTCAACGGAACCCAGGTTGTCGGGTCACTGATCATGGTAGCGCTCACCACGCGGCTGGTGGGAAGTGTGAGGCCCATCATCGTTGTATCATGGGGCACACTATTAGGTCTTATTGGCATCTTGTTACTCGATGGTTTCCTTGGACTAATGGGTGCAATTGTTCTGGGTCTATCGACCTGCATTCAATTGATTCTTGTCGTTGCGCTGGTTCCGTTAATCTCAAGCAGTCGCGAGTCCGCGCCTCTCGCCGCGGGGATGTTCATGATCGCCTACCTACTGGGATTCATCGTGCCGCTACTCGGTGGCCTGATCGCTGATGCGTTCGCTTCACCCGCAATGACATTCACGCCGCTCATGCTGTTAGCGATAGTTGCCATCGCTATTTCGCATACATCCGATAACCTTGGGGCAGCTGAGGCCCACTCAAATTAAGGTCTGAACTGCAGAGGTCGGGACACCAGCTCCGCGGGACTCGATACGATTTTGTAGGCTGTTTCCACCCATTCGCAGACGAAGCGTCGCGTATCCCTTGGGTCAATCATCTCTTCAATCTGAAATTTGTTCAGTGGACCAACCGGGCCCCTGGCACTTTCTATACGTGCGTTAAGCTCCGCTCGCAGCGCGGCAGGGTCCTCCGCTTCTGCCAGTTGACGCTTATAGGCCGCTTCGATGCCCCCTTCCGGTGGAATACCGCCAACATCTGCGGCAGGCCAGGTCACTCTCATTGACGCTGCGGAGCGTGGCGTCGCGAAATTGTTGCCTGCAACACCAAAACTACGACGCATGATGACGGTGAACATGGGAATCTTCATTTGTGCAAATGCGATCATCCACTCCCCGCCCTTACGAATAGTGCCGTTCATTTCATGCTCCACACCAACGGCAAAACCCGGACTATCGACCAGATTAAGCAACGGAATATGAAATAGATCACAAAGATCCACATGACGAATTATCTTGTCGCATCCATCGGCAGTGAGCGCGCCTCCATTGCTGTGACGGCTGTCTGATGCGATCACACCAACAGGGTGGCCATTCATTCTTACGAAGCCCGTCACCTGGTCAGTTGCCCACAACGGTCCCACCTCGAAAAAGGAATCCTTATCTGCGATAAGCTCAATAGCCCTTCTAATATCAAACGTAGTGGTCCGTTTACGCGGAATGATCGTAAAAAGTTCTTCTTCGCGTCGTTCTATCGGATCCTTGGACGCGATAATGGGTGGTGCCCCATAAACACTTGATGGTAGATAGGAAAGGAAGCGGCGTGTCATTTGCGCGGCTTCTTCTTCAGTTTCCGCCAGATTGTCTACGGAACCATTGGTGCAGTGAATACGCCAGTCACCAAGTTCCTCCTTGGTGATATCGTAGCCCATCATGTGAGATACCACCGGTGGACCCGCGACAAACAATTGTGAAATATCACGAACCATGACTGAGAAGTGACCCAGCACGGCTTTCGCCGCACCAATACCTACGACGCTGCCAAGTAACATATTCACCACTGGCACTGTCGAGAGTTGCTGCGCGTACATATTGCTGCCCAGGTGACCTGGTAGAAAAGATCCACCACCACCAGCGACCCTGGGACGTCCCGCCTTTATAGCACCACTACTTTCCTTGGCCTTACTTTCTCCCTCTGTCTTCTGTGCCGGGACCATAGCAGCAACACTGCCGCCACCGGAGGACCCATCAAGCATACGAACCGAGGGTATGCGGAGTTCTATAGATAAGCGGTCAAGATAGGTGCTTTTTGTACCGATCGCGCCATCTGCGTGTCCGCCTCGAGAAGTAAAGTCATCTGCGCACACCACACTGGTTCGACCTTCAATCATTCCCCAACCACCAATGCTATTGGCGGGGGGGAATGCATCTATGTCGCCTTCTTCGTCGTAGGATGCAAAACCGGCAACACTACCGACTTCCCTGAAACTATTATCATCCAGCAGCATCTGAATTCGCTCACGACAGGTTAACTTGCCTCGACTACGCTGACGCACTACACCAGGCTCATCCGAATCGGGACCCAACCGAGTGTTGGCTAACTCGCGCAAGGTGTTTACTTCCTCGAGTACTGGCTGCCATGTCTCAGTGACCTTCTGGGCCTCAGACGAACCAGATGGCTTGATCAAAGCAACTACCTGGCTGGCTGCAACACTTTCACCTGGCTCAAGATCCTGAAGTCTGGTCACCGTACCCGCGCACGGCGCTGTCACCATGGTTTCCATCTTCATCGCACTTACCACCAGAATGCTGTCCCCTATTGCGACCTGGCCTCCCTGCTTTACACTGATCTCGATTAACTCGCCTGCGATTGGACACGTTACGCCCTGCTCACCTTCTGAAACAGGAATGGATGATTGAGTGGCAGGCATACCACTCGACAGATCGCCCGAATGACCTGGCGCCTGCTGCGCCAGCAAACTGACAGCTTCGCTTGGCTCAGCGATGCCATCCAAAAGTTCCGGCTCTTCGGTCAGGAGCGAGGTTCGTGCGTCACCCTCCAATACGGCTGGATGTGACAGAATCTTCCGCAACTGAGACAGGTTTGTCGGCACACCCTCAATATGAAATTCATCGAGTGAACGTAGGGTACGTTCAACCGCTGAAACAAGTGAGCCAGTCGAGTTCGAAAATCCAACAACCTTTGCCAGCAGTGGATCAAACTGTGGAGGTGGCGTATAGCCTGGATACCCCGAAGCATCCACTCGCACCCCTGCACCTGAGGGCTCTTTGTAAGCACTAATAGTCCCTGCGCCCTGGACAACAACTCGCGCTTGCACGGCGTATCCATTAGGTTTTCCGACCGCCTTCTGAGTGCCGATCCCCATCGAGGCCAGCGTCGCTCCTGCGGCGATATGGAACTGAGTCTCCACCAGGTCGATTCCAGTCACCTGTTCCGTCACGGTATGCTCGACCTGAATACGTGGATTGCACTCGATAAAGTAATAGTCACCAGATTCCGGTGAGTATAAAAACTCGACCGTTCCTGCATTAACGTAGTCAGCTGTTTGAGCCAGTCGAATGGCATCGGCAGAGATCTTTTTGCGTATTGATGCTGGTAAGCCAGGTGCTGGCGCAACTTCGACTACTTTCTGATTACGCAGTTGTACCGAGCAATCCCGCTCGTGCAGGTGCAAAACGTTGCCTTCGCCGTCACCCACAACCTGTACTTCTATATGGCGTGGTCGCTCGATCAGTTTCTCGATAAATAGCGATCCATTGCTAAATGCGGCTTCTGCTTCGCTCTGGCAACGATTAAACGCCTCGGTCATCTCGGACGCGACGGTAACCACTCGCATACCGCGGCCACCTCCTCCGGCTGCCGCTTTTAACATCACCGGATAGCCAATTTCGCTCGCGAGTTCGGTCGCATCATCGGCACTTGCAAATGACGAACCGGGCACCACCTGAATATCTAACGACTGCGCCAGCTCGCGGGCCTTCACTTTGTCGCCAAACAAGGACAGCGCGGCCGGGGACGGCCCGATAAAAGTAATACCTTCCGCCGCGCAACGTTCTGCAAATACGGCATTCTCTGACAGGAAACCATAGCCAGGGTGCACGCAGTCGCAGCCATTGCGCTTAGCCACTTCGATCAGAGCAGCCGTGTCCAGATAGGCATCAACGCCACTACCTGGCAATTGGCTGGTAACACTGGCAAAGCGAGTATGTAGCCCTAGTTCATCAACGGCGGGATAAACTCCGACAGACTCTATCCCCAACGCCGATGCCGCACGGGCGATTCGAATTGCGATTTCGCCCCGATTGGCAATCAGGACTCGATCAAATGACATAACTACGCTCCGGCTTTGGCAAGCCATGCATAATGAAGACCTGAGTGTGGGTTGTCTAGGTCCCGAATGGGACTTACTTAAGCTCCATCAAGGGTGTACGTAGCCGGTCCTGGGAGTTGTTTTTCTCCGCGGCTTGCGACCCTCCCGGCTGCCCTCAACTCCTCCACAAGCCCCTTCGGGTCTCGCTCCCCCATTTCGGCGCTGCGCCTGAAGGCTACGAAAAACAACTCCCAGGCCCAGCTACTGTAGGACAGACACCGAGTGTGTTCAATTTGAACCCTGCCCCAACTACTTAGATCCCAGATGCTTGTGTGTCAGAGAGACAAAGACACAGTGTATCAAAGCGGTTGTTGCTTGAGGCAGGTGGAGTTGGGTGATTGCTCGCGCAAGCATATCTCGCCGTGCCGAGTTGGGGGAGCAAGACTACAGGCTTGCGGAGGAGTCGAGGGTAGCCCGGAGGGCCACGGCGAGGCTGAAGCGAGCAAGTACCCAACTTCACCTGCTGGCACTCAATCAAGCCAAGCCCAGGGCGGCGGATAGTGACATATCTACATGCAATGCCTGCTCTGGTAATATCGCCTTCTCGCAGAGACTTAAGGGAACCAATGGACGCGGATATTGAGGAACTACGTTCCGGGTATTTGAACAAAGACTTCGATGAGGTGACGTTTCAACTCGACGCAACCCGCATGGCGGAGTATGCCAAGGTCTGTGGTGAGATAGATCCCAAGTTCACCGACCCGGCTAACGACGATTTTCAGGCACCACCTACTTTCGTATCTACCCTGGTTGGCGGCAAGACGCTACCGAAAGACCTTCCAAGACCCGATGGCGTGGGTATGGATGCAGGAAAATACGTGGAATGGATGTCACCAATTCGCGGTGGCGCGACACTGGTCGGCAAGACACATCTGCACGACATTTACACCAAGACAGGTCGGTCGGGTCGAATGATCTTTTTTGTGACCAGGATGGAACTGTTCGATGGCGATAGCCATATAGCCAACGCGGACACTCGAACCGTTTTCAGGGAGAAGTCCAGTGAGTGATTCTGTAGAAAATATTACCGATGTGGAATTTGGTGTGGAACTGCCTGCCTTCGCGCCGGATACCAGTCTTGAGAATGTGAAACACCATGGAGAATTTATCGGTTGGGGCAGTGGCAGATTTGTGGACCATGAAATAGCACGTAGCCAGGGCTTTCCAGGAGCAATCGTACCGGGAGTGATGAGCCAGGGTTTCCTCGGCGCGATGATTCATCGATGGGCGCCCAATGCTGTGATCACAGCGATCGACACGGTTTTCAGAGCTCCTGTGCTGGTCGATCAACCCCATAAGATCAATGGCGTTGTTACGGACATCAACGAAGAAGAAGGCACCGTTGAGATTGATATTTCAATTACCAACGAGGCTGATGAGACCCGGGTTTTTGGTACTGCTACTGCGCGGCTGCCGGTTGATGGAACTCAATAACATTACCATCGGGATCGCGAAGCATTAAGTAATGGTGTCACTGGCGAATAGAGTTCGCGTAATACTGCACCAGGTTCTTCGAGTCTTCGTTAATGCGGAAGCGATTATCCTCCACGCGCAGAATGTCCCTTTCAGTTAACAATCCTAGCGCCAGCCGAATCGTACTTTCCTTGGGCTTATCATCGAGCTTCATTGCCGAACCCGAGTCAATCAACCTCTCTATTGACTCGTTTACCTTTTCCACAACCTCACCAGCGCTAAGCGTTTCGTGTTCTTCCAAAACCGTGGCCACCAGCGGTACAGGTAAAATTGGCATCACGTGCCTGATTGCTTCAAGCAACTGCTCCGCGAGTTTTTCGACGTGTTGAAATCGAAACTCCTTTTCAAGACGTCGGAACTCCTGCCCGGTACGCTCACAATAGTCTCTTGCAGATAACGGCACACCAAAGTTTACGCTGGCATAACCATACCGACTCAACTTAGCCTCTGCTGAGGCAAACAGGTTACTTCCAATAAACCTTAATACGTCTCGGGTATGCCGCCATGTTCCCTTGCTATATGACTCATCAGCCATGGCGATCAAATTGCTGTCTTCCAGGACATGATCGTAGTTGATCCCTATCGGCACGAACACAATATCTCGATCCGCGGTCATGTCCCAGTCCCTCAAAATGTAGTCCAGGAAGCCGAGCTTGGGTTTACCCAACTGGCCATCACGACTGAGTTGCCCTTCAATGAAAACCGCCTAGGACACGCCTTCTCGCGTAGACATCGCCACATAACGTTCGAGCACCTTACGGTACCATGAATCATCTGAATTTCGCCGCACAAAGAACCCTCCAAGCGCCTTTATCAGAGTCCTTGGGGGAACACCCTCGCCCACTCGCCAACCGCGAAAGACAGACTTACCTGACTAGCTGCGAGATAGGAAACCAGCAGGTAGTCCATATTACTTCTGTGATTCATTACGAAAACCACCGTTGCCTCAGGGTCAACGGATACCAGCTTTTCGTAGTCCGCTGCAGCAACCTTTACCCTGTAGATCATTCGAAAAATCCGACGAGCAATCCAGCACACAAGACGAAAGTAAATCACGGGCCGGGATGATTTGCCTCGCATAGTTGTAGACACGGGCCTGCAGGATCTCGCGCGACACATCCGACCGCATCGCTTCATTCTCTATTTCGAAAATTATCTGACTGTCGTAGATCAAACGATCGATCAAAACCTGGCGCTTGGTGCGCTGAAAAGGCCGAATCTGAATTCGCAAACGTTCATTTATTCTTTCTATGGCTCGATTAAGTCGACGTCTGAAAAACCACTTTATCCCCGGAATCAACGCACTCATGACAACCGCGTAGATACAACCCGTTGCCAATACAATGATCAGCCACAGCGGTAGCTCCAGGGTGGCATTAAACATGCCGCTTACTTTTACCTCTGCTGAAATACATGAGTCTGGTCAACACCAAGGTCGGTAAACGACTCTTCACGGCCATTTGGCCAGCGTATTTCGATTTCATCTATCAAGTCTACCTGTCCAAGCCCAACAGTAACCGGCAGTTCAACCTGAGAAAGATAGCTTCTGTTGGGCATAACGGTACGCGTTTGTGTGATACCTGCTGCGCTAACCCTGATCACAGCACCAATGGCCTCCGTATTTGGTGGTTTGCCCACCAGCACAAGCCGGACCCAATGATGTCCGAAGTCCTGGTCATTACGAAGCAGTACCACTGGACCACCGATTTGCGTAATGGCTACATCCTGATCCCCATCACCATCGATATCCGCATAGCTCGCCCCACGACCAACGAACTCAGATTCATCCAGAACACCACCGACAAGCTGATAAGGGCGCGAGCAATCTTCCCCACAGTTCCAGAATATTTGTATAGGTTGCGCATATTGCTGACTACTCTGGATCCTGTTTATTTGCGGCTCAACGTGCCCGTTCGCGGCGACAAGATCAAGCCTGCCGTCAAGATCAAGATCCACGAACATTGTTCCAAAAGTTAGCGCCTTACGACTTTTCGCTCCTATGCCAGCGACAATCGCATCATCACTAAATATTGCTTGTGTACCACGCATCACATAGAAGGAGGACATCTCGTTCGCGAAGTTTCCTATAGCAATTCCTAGACGTTCATCGTTGGCATAATAGGCAGCATCTACTCCCATCGCGCCTGTCGCCAGGCCTCCATTGTCAAAGGCAAGTCCATAGGAGACACCTCCTTCCTGAAATCGACCGTTTCGTTGATTGATGAACAGAAAATTTCGTACTGTGTCATTCGCCACAACGATGTCTAACCAACCATCTCCATTTACGTCCATCGGGTGCACTGCGAGGCCTTTACCCACTGGCGTTCCCGACAAACCAATGACTTGAATGCCCGCATCTGCAGAAACTTCGGTGAAGCCCCGATCATCATTTCTATATAACAGTGAATGGGTCCCCGCAAAATCAGTGGGTGGCCCATAGGCAGGACCAAGTCCGGTCAACCGGTAGTCTACTGATTCATTTATCTCCTTGGACCAGACAACGTAGTTACTAACGAACAGGTCAAGGTCACCATCGCGGTCGTAGTCAAAAAAGGCCGCACTGGAGCTCCAACTATTGTCAGGACCGGTCACTCCCTGGGAATGCGTGACATCCTCGAAGCGCCGGCCCTTAATGTTCTTAAGTAGGCGATTCTCTCCGACGGCCGTGACAAATACATCGCTCCAACCGTCGCCATCATAGTCACCTACCGCCACTCCCATCCCATACAAGTCAATATCCAGACCGGTTGCTTCTGAAACGTCTTCGAAAGTCCCATCGCCTAAACCTCGATACAGCTTTGATACAGGTTCAGCCTCCGGTTGCTGCTGCCATGGCCAGTTTGACGAGTTCACTAAAAATAAGTCCTGATGAGAATCATTGTTGTAGTCAAAAAACGCGATGCCACCACCCATGGTTTCCGGCAGCATCCTTGCACCGTACGCGCCATTCTCATGAACAAAATCAATACCCGATGCCAATGTAACATCGGTAAACGGAAGAGCAGGTATGGACGGTTCGACGATATCAACCGGACCACGAACATCAGACTCAACAACAGTTTCTATCGACTCATCCTCTTGAAGCAAAGCAAACAAACCAAAACCTACGACAGCGACCACAATCGTTACCGTCATCGAGGTAAATAGCGCCCGCCGAATGAGCTTTTCGTCTTCCGTCATGGTCGGAACCTGGTTAGATCGTATACAACGATACTATCAGCAGCGTGATCTGCGGCGGGGTCATTCTTTCGTGCGATGGCGACAGCCCGGTCGTGCGCATTGTCATCTACACGATAAATTTCATGTAATTCACGATGTCTGGTTGCGAGATCTTTTTGCCCCAGTCGAGCGTGTACCTGCGTTAGTCCATAGTGAGCTGTGACATTCTCCGGATCCAGCTCCAACACGGCGCTATAGTGTCCCTCAGACATCTTCAACCAGCGCCCTTCTTCTTTGGAAACCTTGGATTTTTCAAAATAGGCCTGCGCAAGTTTGTTTCGCAGCCGATAGTTCAAGGAAAAGTCGAAACCGCGTTCCCGGGCCTCGTTGAACTGAGTCGTATAAAGACTCAAAAAACCATCGATCGCCGCATCAAACTCACCATTCTGCATATCCACCAATGCAGAAAACCATGCGACGGACCATGGGTAGGCCCCTTTCTTAGCGGCTTCTTGGAGTGCACTAACGGCCTCATCAAGTCGACCCTCCTCAATGAAAACGCGCGCCAAATTGAGTGGACCTTCAGGACGATCAAACGCTGCTACCTGTCGGAATGATTCCTCCGCCTGTCGGTAGGCTCCCTTTCGAAACATCCCGATACCATAGTCATTCCACCGCTCCCAACTTTCTGTAACGACGGGCGCGCTATTCGCGGAGAAGGTGACCGAGTCTTCCGAAATGGTAACTATGGGCAGATCATTTCCTCTAAATTCGTCGCCCTGAAATAAACGCACGTAGTTCGTGTCGAACTTTCGATAGCGTAATCGAGCCGTCACCTCGACATCTCCTTCAGCAAGCGCTGGCATGTCCAGGCGGTAATGAACTGTGTCTGCAGCACCCGGCGGAATCTGATGATCGTACAATTTAGTAAAAATATCCTCCGCATTTCGCCGATCAATTCGATTCCCTTCCCTGTCCAATACGTATGCGTTAACGAAATGTGACCAGGGATCCAGACTACCGTCCGCCGAATCCAGCAGCCCACTCATCCCTATCACTCGTCCGTTCTGCCTGGCGATTATTTCCAACCAAACCTGGTTGGAGTCCGCAGTACCCTCCGTAAAAAGGTGTCCCACACGCAATGATCTGATGACCACATCCACCAGATAAGTGGTACCCGCCTTCAAGGCGGGCACGTCGGGCCTGATCGGTGCGACAAGGGGCGCATCAATGTCACTCCCCTCACGCAGCCCAAAAATGTCCACCCGCAATGCTCCTTCAAGCATCTCCCGATGTGCACGATTGACGCTTTCGGGTAAACCTAACAAATGTGGCAAAGCCGTATTGGCAGCTGGAAAGTGATGCCCATGAACCGTCAGACGACCGCTTGCGTCGTTCGGCGCGGCGGCAAAGTCCGCTGAAGCCGTAAGCGGCATATGACATTCAGCGCACCGGGTGATCGCCTTGGGTGGATAATAGAAACTCTCTACACCCCGTCCGGAAACGCCGCTTAATAAGAAAGAGTCGTAATGATTCTGTCCACGCAACCACTTGTACTCGTTCAATGCCTCAGGCAGATGAACCTTGTGGCAGGTACCACAGAACTCCGTACTCTCATGCAACGACTTTAAGAAAGTACGTTTGTGAAAATCCGGCTTCCCCTTGATAAGCAGTCCATTGACGAAGGACAACAATGGATTTTCTGAGAATGCAAAGGGATAGTGCTCCGGCGCTGCAATGACGTAATCTGCATTGCCCCGCGGGCTACCCAACTGTTCAATGGCGTGGCAGGCAACACAGGTAATACCCGCATGAGCGGTCGGATGATTCTCATCGTCGAAATCTATTTCATCGAACGCGCCACTGAACAAAGGAACGGGGTCATGACAACCGGCACAGAAGCGCGCGGCACGTACATCCCCATCTCTCTCCAATGCGACCTGGCGCGTATTCCTAACAGAAAAGAGATAGGCTGGATTGTTGAAAGATGCAAAACGATGCGCACTCACCTGCCATTGAGCGTGCACATCCTCATGGCAATCAGCACAATAGTCATTCCGCATCAACAATTCAGCAGGAATCACTCTCCCGGTATCAGTTCGAGCAAGCGATGGGAGAAAGTTACCCTCCGGTGTCGACTTCTCGCCCGACTCCGCAAACCAAAACGAACAGACGCTAATAACGACGCTAATGACCGCAACTGCTCCACCTACACGCCATCGAATCCGTGGGCCAGCCAGTCGATGCATTACAAACAGCCAGCATGCAATCAGAGGCGTCACCACGTGGAGCCAATAGATCACCGTTCTCGTTTCAGGATGCTGAATCTCAAATGCGGGCAACCCACGGGTAAGCAAAATACCTGAAATAAGTAGCGCCAGAAGTACTACAAACAGAATCAAACCAAGTCGAAGGGCCAGTCGATTAGGTCGATCCAGCGCGCGGCGCAAGTGCAAGACTACGAATACGATAACCGGAATAGTAACAAGGAAGCCAAGCGCGAGATGAACGAGAAACGCGAACTGATATACAGCACCCTGATAACCAATTCCTTTGATCCACTCAAGGAATGTGATGCTTCCCAGGTAAACAGAATCAACAACGAGTACCGCAAACAGAACAAGCAGCACGACCAGCAACTTCCGCAATGCCGGACTGACTACATCATTGTCGGTTTGAGCCATTGAACTGGGTTACATGCCTTCCTGAAAACGTACATTGTATCGTGCATGCAGCAGATCCCGGCGAGTTTTATCCGCATAATCGGGATCTGGTAAGGGACCGACGGTTTCGCCATTTTGAGTGTAAAGGTCCATGTCTTTTGCCCACCCACGGAAGTCCAGGACAAAATACCGATTCACACTCTCTGCGGGTTCAGGCAATGACGGAAATTCAAGATGGATTTCTTCGCCACCACCTATGATGGCAAGCGCTCCATCAAGCTTTTCGACCAGGGGCGTCGCATCGCCGAGGGCCGTATAGAAACCGCGCTGAAACTTGGTATCCCAATAGGGTGATCTGTCCGCATAGTCGTACTGGGGCACATTTTGCGCTGCATTGCTTCGTTTGGGGAAGCCAGTCCTTGCCACTCGAACCTGTGTAGGCTCAATCACGTGATGGACGATATTCTCTGCGTCGGCCTCATAGACAATTCTCAGTCTGTCCCAATAGATTTCCAAATTTGATGACAACCGCAACGCATTGGTGCCCTCGGGCAAACCTCTAAGCGGCAACACCATTTTTCGTGGCATACCTGCAGGATATCCAAACTCGCGGTTCAACGGTTGCCAGGTTCCGTTTTGGTTCCTGGTTTCTATGGACACTGATCGATAACGCAAACCAGCCTGCCAGGCAGCAAACACTGTTTGCGAATAGGGGTATTCGACCCACCCATCCGCCACCAGGGTTGCGCCACCTGTCTCTATTGGCTCATCAAACTCCATCGTCAGTGCCTGGTCATCAGCCAGAAGACCAATGAACCGGCTATCAACATCACCTGGATCTGGTGCCTTGCGATCGGCACTTAATAACAGGGATGTTACTTCCACTCCTTTCGCATCCGTTACTCGAGAAGGGTCTACGCTCCGCATGAAAGTAATGGGTCTTCCTGTCACACCCTCACCCATTCGTTCGTCAAGCACCATAGACCAATCGTTTGGCATGTCATAAACATGAATTGTTGCCGCATCCAGATAGGCATTCTCTTCCATTGGTTCAGTGAGTTTTACATGGTATTTACCGCTACGTTCCTGCAGCACGCCCGGTTCCAATAGATATCGCTCAAACGGTCGAGGCTCTGCAACCTCTCCCGGCGCAGTAAAAAACCCCATACCTGAAACACCCAAAACATCCGTCACAAATCGATACTCCTGACCGTCCCACACAAACACGACGGGACAGCTTGCCAGTTGTCGCTGCGTTTCCGAGATGACATGCAACGACCCGGATGAAAGATCAAGTTCTGTTTGGGTAACCCCGTCAGACCAGGTAAGCGCAATATAGTCAGCACTCTTTTTCCCTGCCAACCCCACCATCAAAGGCATGAGGCTCTGCCCAGGACCCGAATGCGAATCCATTACGAGATCAACTGTCCATCGACCAGCGGTTCTCACTTTCGTTTGTGTCCCAATACCGGACGCATTCGACCTCATCTGATCCGCCTCACTGCGCCCACTGGGAACCACTGCCATGAATTCGAATCTGCCTGGCCCCGGCGGCCAGTAGGTAATACCACCGGAATCTAGCGTAAGAATCGACGGACCCTTTGCCGGTTCTACATTGGCAATGATCGCACTCCTCAGTCCTGTAACCTTCTGAGAATGTACTACCTTGCCCACTCGAGGATCGATAATGTCGAACCCGCCCGGATAGCTACGCATCAACTCGGGTTGTCCATCACCATCGAAATCTGCGACAGCGAGCTCCGCTATTTCACCAGATGGCGCTTCAGGATTCGATGTGACCGTGCGACGAGTCCAGTCCCGACCATCGAAACGCCACGCCAAAACACTACCTTCCTGGTCAATACCATAGATCTCCTGGTGACCATCCGCATCAACATCCGCTGAGGTCGCTGCTCTTAACGCTGTTCCACCAAAGTCTTCCAACTCTGGATAAACCTGGTACTGCCAGGTGCGATCATTTCGCCACACATTATTTTTTTGCGCGCCAAGCACCACAATATCCAGATCACGATCAGCATCCAGATCAGCCACGAGCAACTGATGGCCCGGCTCTCCAGCAAGGCCCATCTGTGGCGCGATATCACGAAAAGTACCATCGCGATTGTTACTCAGAAGCTGATTGCCGGCTGGTCCAGTAACGGTGACATCCAGATCACCGTCGTGGTCTGCGTCAAATAATGCACCAGCGGCACATGCCTGCTCGGAAAGAGTGGTTGCTTGTCCGAACTCTCCATCCTGCTGGTAATAGATATAACTACCTGCCTCTCCACACAGAACCAGATCAACCGCCCCGTCGTCGTTCACATCTCCCCACAGTACAACACCAGTATTCTCCAAACTCAGCGGAAGAGATTTTGAACCCTGATGAATGATGTGCCCGCCTTCTCCACTCAATAGATACTCGTACTCTTCGTCTCCATTGATATCCACTACGGTAACTGAGCTGACTGAGCCTTCGATGTCGATCGACTGGGACTCTGCAAACAGAGCACCCTGCGGTTCAAAGACTATATGCTCGAGGTTTTCCACACTCACAGAAAGTGCATCTGCTTTCGGACCCATGCGGGTATATGAAAATCCTGCCAGACGAGCTGCTGGATTGGGTGCAAACCGCTGATAATCCGCTAGCAGGCTTTCACTTTCATCAATGCGACCGATTCTTCGAAGCGCCTGTGATCCGGCCCAATATGCACTCCGCAAGTAAGGTTCCAGCTCAACCGCCTTTAAGAACCACCTGGATGCTGTTTCATTGTCACCCAACTGCAAATACGACTGTCCCAGAAAATAGGCTGGGTAGGCATCATCAGGGTCCATCTCGATCACTCTCGAAAAAAACGGTGCAGCCTTTTCAGGTTTCCCCAGGTACAGATGAACAATCCCGGAAATATAAAGCGCGCGAATATGGTCAGGTTCTTCTGCAAGCACATCGCTCGCTATGTCCAGGGCACGATTCTCATCCCCTTCTGTCTGCCGATTCAACGTCGCGATCGCGAGATTTACTCGACCTTCCAACCAGCCCGGAGCATTCTGCGCGACTTCTGAGAACGTGTCATGTGCTTTCGAATACTCGTATCGACCCATCTCTGCTACACCACGGTCATTCAGCGCAACCTGTTCTAACGTAGGCGAGGGGTCCGAGCAGGCAGTCAAAAAGCACAGCATCGCTATGCCCAGTTGCAGGTAGATCTTCAAAGGAAGTTATCTCGTTTCTTGTATCTATCAAGAATATTGCCTGGCGGGAGTTCAGTCAATTTAACGACGTTCTCGCCACCAAGGATCACCAGAGCCTGCCTGTGGTATACTCCAGTCGCTGGTTAATAAAATCCTTTTCCAGCAAAACTCGCCTTAACGTCACAAACCGGGACTTCTTTTGACAAGAAGCTTGAGAAGAAGCTTGTTAGTTAACACGACAGTTACTGTTCTCGACGCCAACGCTGATCAGGCGAATCAATCAGGAAATTAAATGAAAGGCTCTATGGCTGGCGGTCCCAGACGGGAACGCGCTTCTTTTAAACACTTAGGCGAACTAAGGCACCTCCTCGTCTATTTGAAACGGTATGGCTGGACGCTAACGATTGCCATCACCGGCATATTGATAAGCAATGTCATGAGCGCGGTTATACCTCTGATGATGAAGGAAGCGATTGACAGTCTTGCAGACGAGGCACTCGAACCAAACATCGTTATTCCCGCGTTAGCGATTGCTGCCATTGTTGTTGTTCGCTTCTTTGTTTTCGTGGTAACTCGACGGGTCATGCGTCGTGTATCAATTGCAGTTTCCTATGACCTGCGCAAACGGATGTTCAACCACATTCAATACCAGAGCTCTGCGTTTTTCACCAGGTTCAGTACTGGTGACCTGATGTCACGGATCATTAACGATATCAACATGGTACGTATGGCTGTTTCTTTTGGCTGGGTTAACATCATCACTTTTATCTTTACCGTGGCCACCGGCGTTTACTTCATGATGATGCTATCGCCAGCATTAACGGTTTGGGTTGTCCTTCCGCTCCCTTTTGTCGCTTTAACTGGTTTTTTCATGGCACGCGCCATGTTCCCCTATTACCAGGATCAACAGGAAGCCATGGCTAGCGTCACGGAATTTACCCAGGAGAACTTAAATGGAATACGCACGATTCAAGCGATGGCTCAGGAAGACCAGGAAATAGAACGCTTCAATCGAGTCAGTACGCACTATGCACAAATGGTGTACCGAGCAACCCGATTCAACGCCTGGTTGGGACTCGTCATGCCCATCCTCACTACAGTTTCGCCCGTCATCATTATCTTTTACGGTGGCTCACTCGTGCTTAGTGGAGACATTACTATCGGCACATTTACTGCGTTCTTTACCTACACAATGATGGTTGTCTTCCCCGTACGAATGATCGGCATGTCGCTGTCTATGTTCACTGCGGCAGCGGCAGGAACACAACGCATTTTTGAAGTATTGAGTTTTGAACACGAAATTACCGATTCACGCGATGCCACCATGCCAGAGCCCATCAGGGGTGATACCGAGTTTCACGACCTTTCCTTCAGTCATCCTGGTGCGGCACGGCCGACCATTAAAGACATCAACTTTAAAGTAAGATCAGGTGAAACAATCGCCATACTTGGTCGTGTCGGTTCGGGAAAATCGACGCTGCTGAGGTCCATGGTGAGGCTCATCGATACTCCCAGAGGGACTGTGCTCATTGACGGTCGCGATATCTGTGACTACCCGGTCCAGCATCTAAGGAAAATGGTAACGCTTGTCCCACAAGACCCATTCCTGTTTTCGACGTCGCTCAGAGAAAATCTCACCTATGATGAACCGACCCGAGGAGAAGCACTGCTAATGGATGCTGCTGATGCAGCAGGTCTGACATCAGCAATCGCCGATTTTACAGACGGCCTCGATACCATCGTGGGTGAGCGGGGACAAACCTTGTCTGGAGGGCAGAAACAAAGAGCAACGCTGGCGAGAGGACTGGTGAGAAACTCACCAATCTTGTTGCTGGACGACTGCTTTTCGGCCGTCGATACAGAAACTGAAGAGCGCATCCTCTCAGGACTCGCCCGAATGCGCGGCGATAAAACCACTATTTTGATTTCGCATCGTGTATCTACTGCACGTCATGCGGATCGCATCTTCATTATCGACAATGGTCACATTACAGAGTCTGGTACCCACGATGAACTTATAGCCCATGAGGGCTACTACGCAGATCTCGCTGCGGTACAGAGTGATCAAGACGACGACCGGGCACGTAAATCAAACCTGTTGCGCAACCTGGTCGATGAGGAAGAACTCGCCTTCGCAGGAGGTGATTCATGAATGATTCATCGGCCAAGAACTACTCCGCGTTCGACCTGGAGCTAACTCACCAGGCGGTAAATTTCCGGTTGTTCGCTCGCCTGCTAGGATGGTTGCGACCGTATTACCTGACACTATTCACCAGTATCACCCTTGTGATTACTGCCGCTGCCACGATGGTTCTGATGCCTGTTATTACCGGTAGAGTTATCATCGATACTATCCTTTTGCCCAATCCCGACTCGAATAACCTACCCGATTACGGGCTAATAGCCGCAACAAACTGGGTACAAGGCTGGCTGGATGTAGAAGCGCTGATTGCCGCCGGGATCATCTACATCATCCTCGTTCTGGCACAGGCATTTCTGATGTTTGCACATCAGCTAACGCTTGCCAGCTGTGCATTGAAGGCATTGCGAGATTTGCGCCTTGATCTGTTCGCAAGTCTGGAGCGAAAACCCGCGTCGTTTTACGACAACGTCGCGGTAGGGCGCGTCATGACCCGAGTTACCAACGACGTTGAAAACCTGTTTGCGCTGCTCACAGGTTTTGGCATGCTCGCCGGAGAGTTCGTCCCCTTCTTTCTGGCACTCTTTTTGATGTTGCACATCAGCGCGGAGCTTACGGGCATTGTGTTAATCGTCTTACCGATAGCCGCATTCGCTACTTATCTATTTCGCCGTGCCATGTCGCGGATCTTTCGACTGATCCGTGACTCCGTATCAGCATTAAATCAATACATGCAGGAAGACCTTTCCGGAATAGACATCGTGCAGTTATCTGGTCGTGAAGAGATGAATATCGAGCAGTATCGAGAACTGAACCAGGAGAATCGTAAGCAGGAATATCGCGCAATCGACTTCGAAACCGTCTATGACAATTTCAACAATTCGCTCGCCAGCCTCGCGATTGCCGGGATTATTTGGTACGGGGGCGGTGCGGTATTGCAAAATGAAATTACCCTCGGGGCGATGGTTCTGTTTACCCAGTTGGTTAACATGATGATCACCCCTATCGTCGCACTCGGTCAGCAGTTCAACACGCTTTTTCGATCAATGGCGTCCGGGGAACGAATCTTTCAGGCACTGGATTGGGAAGAACAACTCCATGAACCCGAGAACCCGATTCAGTTACCGGAACGTATTTCCGGGGAAGTGGAGTTCAAAAACCTGACATTTAGCTACTCCAATGACGAACCAGTTCTAAAGGATGTTTCGTTTAAGATCGCCCCCGGGGAAAAACTTGCCGTTGTAGGACCCACTGGTTCTGGCAAGAGCACCATTATCCGGTTGTTGGTCAGGTTCTATGATTTTGACAACGACATGATCTTCCTGGATAGCCACGATGTAAACCAGATTCATAGCAAGGACCTGCGTAACCGCGTGGGCGTCGTGCTGCAGGACTTCCACATATTCTCGGGCACCATTCGCGAAAACATTACGCTTAATAATCCAGATATTTCAAACGAACGTGCAGAGTGGGCAGCGCGCGTCGTCAATGCAGATCAATTTATAAGAAAACTGCCGGACGGATATGATTCAGAACTCGGCGAACGTGGCCGGTCTCTATCCCAGGGACAACGCCAACTGTTGGCCTTTGCCAGGGTGTTGGCAGCAGACCCTGAAATCCTGATCCTCGATGAAGCAACAGCGAGTATCGACACACCTACAGAACTCATTATTCAAGACGCACTACACAAGCTCACTGAAGGTCGAACGTCGATTATAATCGCACACCGACTTCAAACCATTCGCGAATGCGATCGTATTTTAGTAATACATCATGGTCTGGTAAGAGAAATTGGTACCCACAAAGAGCTAATCGAGAAACAAGGGATCTATTACACGCTGCATGAACTACAGTTTCAGGATGGAAGTGTTGCCGAGGAACTGATCGGCAAGCTACCCGAAGAAGAGGAGGTTCCCGTTACCTGGTCTGAGGACGAACAAGCTGAAGTTGATCGGGAAAAATATGAGGAACCTATCGACGCCCCAAATCCAATAGGACCTCGTTAACTAGTTTCTTTGCACAGAGTCCTGATTCTGCTCCTCGAGGCACGATATTGAGTTGCCGAACAGAACTAACTAGAGCGGATCAGTAACTCGTCGTGCCCGGTACTTCCCAGCCTGGTGTAACGTTAACGAAGACGCAGGCTTAGCCTGTGATCCATTGAATTCTATTTCTGCGCTCATGTCATCGAAGTAGAATTTCGTTGTGCTTGTCGCGTATACGGGGACACGCGGGGCATCAGTCATCTGCACAAATAGTTGAGCACCTTCTCTTATCACCACAATCGTCTTTTCATCAGATAGGCGATAGGTACCTACATAACGCTCAAGCGTCTCGACAGGGATCACACGTATCCAGCGTTCTCCTTCCGTCCCGGCCTTGCGTCCTATCCGCTGATTCTCTGCTTCGGTTAAGATAATACCAACGATGCTACCGGTCTTGCTTCGGTCAAAACCAATCAGCATCTCGGACCCCTCAATCGAAAACTCATCTTTGGCTCCCCTCGACAAGGTGAAACGGAGCTTATCGGCAGACTGTCCATAGAGATTTTCCCCATCAGACGTAAGCCTCAGGCTGAAGCCCCCACTAAACTGATACGTCCCAAGATAATCGGCATAGTCGCCCACCGGATCAACCGTGGCTATGATGGGCAGCTCTATACTGGAGTCAAGAAGGTGTCCTCCAAGAAAGTCGATCTCTCTCAACATCGCGTTTGCCAATACCACAGAACCGATTTGAGGCCCTTTCACAAAAGCAACGAAACTTCGATACCCTCCAGTCACGCTGTTGTGCCAAAAAACACGCCCGTCTCCAACCTGACGAATCATCCATCCCAGGCCTACCTCACCAGGGTATTCAGGCAATTGACTATGAGGCTGTTGCGCAAGTTCCAACTTATCGCCAACGGGCCCCTTGGGAGCCGCCAAATTAGCCTGCACGTATCTCACCATATCATCGAGGCTGGCATATATTGCACCTGACGCTGCGAGCGCATTCAGGCTCGATGACGGCACGGTTTCGAACATATTGTCATGGCCCGAGAGCAGGCCGTCTGGTTGCTCACCTCCAGCCACAACAATCGTGGACTTCATACCTAAGGGGTCCGTAATCCTGGAAGCTAACAGGCTTTCATAGCGTCCCCCCTGTGCGACACCAATCAGATAGCCAAGCAAGCCCATCCCCAGTGGGGAGAACTCAAAACGTTCTCCTGGAAGATAAACAAGCTCATATTCTCGAAGGAACGCAAGAAGCTCCCTTTCGCCATAGTACCGGTAAACATCCGGGTTGTTCCGAGCAGCTGACGGTAGATTGTTTGGAAATCTCGGCAATCCAGAGCTATGAGTTGCCAGATCCACAAGTCTGATCGGCACGTCCGCTAACATCGGTACTTTTTGGTTCAGGAGACTCCCAATCGGCGTATCCAGTTGAACCTGATCCCTCAGAACCGCGTCTGCCAGCAGCACACCGGTAAAGGTCTTGGTAATCGACCCGATGCTAAACAGGGAACTGCTATCGCACTCCCCGGCAACGTGCTTCTTCACACCTTCAGGCTGAACCTGTGCGATAGCAATACACACACCATCTGGCGCTGTTAAACCCAGCCTGTCTACATAGACCGTGGTGTCCTGCCATGAATCAGCACACGTTACCCCGGACCAGAGAAGTACCAATGCGTGAACTGTCCTCATAAGAGTGCTGGACACTTCAATGCGCTTTTTCATAAAGGGGCTCCATTAACAGGCACAGTATCGAACTTCCCTCGACTAAACACCAATAACCGCTCGTCCTCCAGACTAGACCGTATCCACCTGATGAAAATTGCCATATCACGTTTTGATAAGTTTGCGACTTCATCAGCGATTTTTTGATTCGAATCGAAGGTGTGGACTCCAAGATCGAGGTCATTCCAATAACGCGAACTTCGATCAGATAGATTCTTGTCGCTCTCCAGAAGAATATCGATCAACCCTCGCTTGTGAACATCAAAATCCTTCTTGGTAAATGCCTCAATGACCCGAATCTGGTGGTCAACGAAGTCGACAATCTTCTGTTCCAGAACATCTGTTGGGGCTACGGGGGACTGAATCACGAAGGTCACACCACCCCTGCGGTAAACAGGACCGCTATGTACCTGTACCACATAACCCAATTGTTGATCCGTTCGGAGCGATGCAAAAAAAGCACTTTGAAGCAGATGGCTCAGCAATCTGCTTTTTGCCTGGGACTTAACACTATCGTCCGGATCCTGGACCCGCAATGCAATTCACGCGTCATCATGATCTATAACAACTTCATCCAGATGGGCCTGATTCACCTCCCTGACCTGAGGCTTAGTCGACAGAAAATCCTGCAGTGAAAGATGTCTATCCAGAGCTACGCGTAATTTTTCGACATCCTCCATAGCTACATTTCCATGCACCATCGCTAGCACATCCACGGACGCCAGCTTTGCTTCACGCCAAGAGATCATGTCTTTCAAAGAAACTGCTTCGAGATAGTCGGCCTGTTCCAGAGCACCCCAACTACTAGATAGCAACAGGTCATGGACCGCAGACTGCGTCTGACGAAAAGGTAAATCTCGTTGGGAGTTTCTCAGATCGCGCAACAGCTCCGTCTTAAGTACATCAAACCTATCCGGTTTGATATCAAGTTCCACAAAGCTGGCCAGCAGCTTGTTCAATAACACAAGCTGTCTGTCGTTGTATCCAAATGTTGCGATACGAAAACCCTTGGGAGGCGATGACACTCTATACCCAACTCCGGCCAGAAACGCCGGGTAAACAAGCGTGTTCAGATCGTCCCAGACAAGGCGTTTGTATAGCGCCGCCGACACCACATTCTGCAAAGAAATCAGTCCCTGCGCATCACGCAAACTGATATCGATGTTTGACCTTGGTACACCAAACTCGGTATCGACGTCGAACCAGATCTGTCCACTTTTATCATCGAAGACCAAACGTGGACCTTGTCCGTCGTCCTCACGAATCGTTAGATCCTGGGGCAGGAACGTGTTGGGTTCTGGTAAATCTAACTCTCCAGGTACCGCTTCAATAATCGAGAGAGGCCCCCTATCTAACGAGTAGCCGACCTTAAACCAGGACTCCACGCTATCGGTTTGCACATCATGTCCGATAACTTCTAACAGAACATTGTCTAGTCGCAGATATCCAAGATATTCATTGATGAGTTCGGGATCGAATTCTTCCATCAGGTAGGGATAGGTCAACAGATCCTTAGGTGGATATGACGCGAGATCTGGAGACATGCCATATACAGTCGACAATGGATCACTTTCCTCCTCAAAACGAAACGCCAGGTCTGAGACAATCCCCTGCTCTTTAAAACGCCACTCTTCAGGATCTTGAGATTTTAGTAGCTCAATGTAGTCGAACAACAAATCCGTAATCTGGGGGACATGATCTCTACCCTCTTCCGTGAGCCCTATACTTACTGCCAGCAAGCTGGTCGAATCATCTGCTTTCACACCACCCGCAGACAACCAGGTAATCCAGCCTTTCTCTATCAATACACGGTGCAGACTGCCTTCACCTTCATGACCAATCAGATTCGCCAGGTAGTTTCCCGGTTTTTGCCGATAGAATGGATCAAGCAGTGGTAGAGGAAAACTGAATCGTAACGAATGATTTTGCTCAAGGGACTGATGCGTTAACGTCGCTGGAAGTTGTCCAGGTAAAAATAATGGCTCGCTCACTTTGTGGGGTGCCAGCGCTCTATTCTCGATCTCCATCGCCATCCGTACAACCCAGGACTCAATCACATCCAAAGGTTCATTGCTTAGCACCACCAGCCCCATCTGGTTGGAAGAGTATTCATCCTCAAAAAAGGATCTAAGCGCCTCATGCACGCCCGAGTCCAGCGTTTCCAGGTTACCTATACTAAATTTAACGTAGGGATGATCAGGATTCGCGGCAACGGTTCTTGCAATTTGTGCACGCCAGCCGTCATCTTTCAGATATAGCCGATACTCTGAGTCTACTGCGTTTTTTTCACGCTCAACGTAGTCATAGTCAAGCTTTGGAGAAACAAAAAACTGCGTAAACCGATCCATCGCCTGCCGAAAATAGCCTGGTTGGATATCGAAGAAAAAGTTGGTGTAGTCAGTGCCCATAGCCGCATTCTGCGAGCCACCATGGGACTCCACAAATATGGAAAAACCGTCTGGATCCGGATACTTCTGGGTACCAACAAACAGCATGTGTTCCAGAAAGTAAGCTAGTCCGGGGTAGGCGTCGGGATCGGAATAGTTACCACGATAGACACTAAGCGACGCAGCGGCGCGGTCGGTGTCTTGATCTGAGATAAGGACAACGCGCAGGTTATTGGCAAGTTTCAGATAACGATAGTGACGGTCATCGTTTGGGCTCTTGGGAATCTCTTCGCGCGCCTTCACCACACTATCAATATCATAAGGTGTAATAGCGCATGACTGCAGGAGTATCGCCATCGCAGCGCCAAAAACATGCTTCTACCTCCTAGTAGAGAGAACATCATCTGTTGTGCAGTTTTTTCTGCAACTTAAGCTTGAAGCGAACCCGCTGGGGGATTCGATACCGTCTATTCGAAGGGAATAGCGGTCTTGATGCCCCAGAGCCGGTGGAGGGGTGCTCGTTTGCGTAAGGAATATATTCACCGCCGTAGAGCCGATCCTGGACCCCGGATCACTTGAGACCGCGATCATGCCCGAAGGCGCAAGCGCAAGTCACCGTAAGGCGGGAAACGACTGGAGCAAAGAAGTACCCCTCTGCCGGCTCGGTCGGTGTTCATGCACAAACCCGTCGGAGGAAGCGGGACACTATTTCGCGCCGCTCGTTCTCGGCCTTGCTGAGAGTCTCGTTTGTGCCCTCGTTGGTCGCCTGGGTGGAGTGATATCGGGGTTGCGATGGGCTGTCTCGGCGGCCGTTCGCTATGTTTGCGGCGCGAAATAGTACCCCCCTTCCCCCAGCTCAGTAGTAGATCAATACCGTCTACTCAAAGGGATTAGAGGTCTCGATGCCTGAGAGTCGGTGGAGGGGCGCTTGTTTGCGTAAGGAATATATTCACCGCCGTAGAGCCGATCCTGGACCTCGGATCATTTGAGACCGCGATCATGCTCGAAGGCGCAAGCGCAAGTCTCCGTAAGGCGGGGAACGACTGAAGTAAAGAAGTACCCCTCTGCCGGCTCGCTCTACCTAATTAGCGCTACCGGGTTTCGCCAGACCCGTTTGATCCGCTTAGTTCAAGTTCCATATACGTATCCGCACGGGTGTAGCTGGATGTATGAGGGAATGGTTTCTGCTCAAATCCCAGGTCCTGATACAGACCCATCGCTGCTGCCAATGTGCTGTTAGCCTCAAGAAAAAGGCGGTCGAGCTGACGCTCTTTTGCCAGGTTAATAGTTGCCTCTCCCAACAGACGACCTACTCCCCTACCCCTTGCCTTCGGGTCAACCGCCATCTTCGCTAGTTCTCCGATACCACCATCGTGCATGACCAGCGCACAGGTGCCGATAACCTGGTTGGTATCACTCAGCGCAAAGAATATCTCGCCACCTGGGTCTATGATATATCGTTCAGGCTGATTCAATGTTGGTCCATCCGCCTCCTCAAGCTCGAAGTAAAAATTGATCCACTCCTCGTTTAGCTTTGCAAAGGCGCTTTGGTACAACGGGCCATAGGGAATAATCCTAACCTCAGATTCCTGCGTACTGAATCGGTCAATAAACCGTGCGTAGAGGCTCCTTTGTTCCAGCGCATCTTCCAGTCGATTCAGAAACTCAAGATCTCCAGACTGATCGGCCACTTCTTGTAAGGCAGCTCGAGCAGCGCGCCAAAGCGGCTCAATCTCTATAAGAATAGCCTTTCCATGGATAGTAAGCGCTAACACACGCTTTCTCTTGTCACTCACATCCTTATAGGCAGCGACCAATCCTTCCGAGATCATCTCTTTTGATATTTGGTTAATTCCCGGATGGGAAACACCAAGCGCTCGAGCAATATCAGTCACAGAGGTGGGGCCAGCCTCCTTCAGATAAAAAAATACGGGAAACCATTTCGGCTCGAACGTAATACCGGAATGGCGATACAGTTTTTGACCATCTCGCTGCAACTGATCCGACAACCGCTTCAAGCGAAATCCAAGCGCAAGCACGCCCATATGCTCTTTAAGATCGATATTTCCAATTGGGTTAACCACTGTACACCTTCGCTTCTATAGGATTATTTATTATATTAATTACGTAACTAGTTACCTATATTATTACTTTAAATGACCATTGTTAAGTGATTATGAGGCGAAACACGAACTAAGAGTGACCGCTCGATTAGAGAAGGGACTGATGTTTGAAGGCCAATTCGCAAAAGTGACTAATAATCATGCACAGATAAGCCAGGGTCTATTTACATTTACTATGACCACTTATACCATCCGCAAATGAATGCCAGCCCAAGTTGCCCGATAGTAGTCAGAATTGTTTAAGCATCCCGCAGACCGTCTCCCCGTCCTTCTAATACTTTCGTTTACGCTTCTCGATTTTGCGGTGTATTTCCTGGTGGAAAATTTTTGGGTCTTGCTGGCTTACTTCCTGGCAGGCATCCTTCCAAAAGGGTGTATCTGTGCCTGGAACCATCATCACCAGCACAGGCCTACTTTCCATTCAGTCTTTTTGAACAGGATAATAGAGCTTAGCTATGCATTTCATACGGGTGTAACCACCAACCTGTGGTTGCTGCACCATGTGTTGGGTCACCATCATAATTACCTGGACCAGACCGTTGATGAGAGCCGCTGGAAAAGAAAAGACGGGACAAAAATGGGTGTGCTTGAGTACACCTGGAGTGTTGCAAGTACTTCTTACTACCGCGGTTACCAGGTTGGAAAAAACTATCCTGATCTGTATCGCACACATCTTATCTACACATTACTGACCGTCGGGGTAGTCGTTGGCCTGACAATCCACCTACCCATGCAGGCGTTGTTTGTCTTCATCTTTCCGATGATAGTTGGGCTGCTTATTACAGCCTGGGCGACATATGATCATCACGCGGGACTTGAGAGCCAGGATGATTTTCTTGCCTCCTACAACAACTTGAACCCAATCTTTAATTTCCTGTGCGGCAATCTTGGATATCACACTGCACATCACTATAGACAGGGTGTTCATTGGTCGGAGCTACCCCAACTGCATGAGGAAATACAGGATAAGATTCCCCAGGAACTTTACCGAAGTTCCCTGTGGGATATGTGGACCTTAAATCCAGTCTATCGGTTCCTCGCAAGACTATTTGGTATAGCAACCTAGTCCTCAATTAACGAAAAAGGGGTTCAGAATGAGCCTACGGCCCGACGCTAATCACTGTTTTGTATGTGGCCCAGGAAATCCCATCGGACTCCAACTGTCGTTTCATCTTGATGGTGAAATATGTAGAAGTGAGTTCACCCCTCAGCAAAACCATTGCGGCTACGATGGCGTGACTCATGGAGGCATCATCTTTAGCGCACTAGACGACGTGATGGCCAATTGGCTGTTCCTAAAGGGCATCAGAGCTTACACGGCGAAATGCGATATTCGCTACAAAGGCCCCTTACCAGTTGGAACAACAGTCAACCTAGAAGGCATTTGTGTCAAAGAGAAAGCTCGTCTGGCCTTACTCAAAGGGAAGATGTTCAGACAGGATAATGGTGAACTGGTAGCCGAAACAGAAGCCAGCTTCATGAAGGCACAATAAGTTCTGCAAGCAGTCCGACTGAGACTGCATACTTGTTCGCGCAGTTGTAACTCAGAATAGCTCTAAAATTACCCCCAACCAGGTAAGCATCCGAATCTCCAGACTGTGGTTTTATTAACGCATAGAGCGCATTGTCTCTCGGTTCACCGGCCGGAACATCCACACCATACGATTTCCATTCAGATAGCTTGAGTTTCTTAGAATGCTGGCGGAGAGCTCTGCACCCGGTAGTCATTGCAGACGGTTCCGGAAATACCGTTGGTGCGCTCGTACTGAACCCCCAACCTGCACCACGTTGCCATCCATGGCGTTGCAGGTAATTGGCAATAGAGGCCCAAACATCCAACTTATTAGACCAGATATCTTTGCGGCCATCCTGGTCATAGTCCACTGCAAAGTTATTGAACGTGGATGGTAAAAATTGATTCTGTCCCATTGCACCAGCCCAACCGCCCACAAACGTCTCGCGGGTAACATGTTCCTCGTCAAGTATTCTGAGTGCTGCGTGCAGCTCACTAGTAAAAAAACGAGAACGACGTTGGTCATGGCCCAGGGTCGCAAGCGATCGGATGACATCGTACTTCCCCTGATAGCGACCAAAGCTGGATTCCAGGCCCCAGAATGCGATCAGATACTCCGGATCCACCCCGTAGCGATCGGCAATCTCAGACAAGACGCTGCGCTTGTCTTCATAATATCGCTGAGCCTGACTCACGCGCGCTTCACTCACGCGAGCTGTCAGATACTCTTCAAACGTCTGCACGAATTCAGGTTGTCGCCTATCAAATTTGATAACCCTGGGGTCGGGCGCCAATTCTGCAAATGCCACATCAACCGTTTTGGATCTTATTCCCTGCGCGACTGCATCACTCCGAACCTTTGCCAGATATGCCTCGAAACTTACCCGATCAATCTCTTGCCCCGCCTCTTCAGTTAATGCGTCTCCACAAGTAAATAAAGGGAACGCCAACAACCCGAAAATCAAACCTCTGAATACCAACAATTTTTTCCTCACAACCATACATCTAGTTTTTAGTAGAATAGCCACAGGTTCAATACGGTCCACCCATGTCTGATCATTTCCCTAACGCCAGTCTTATCCGTCGATTCGCTGCCATGCTCTACGACAGTTTCCTGATCGTTGCCCTTTGGATGATTAGCACCACACTCATCGTCGCTTTTCTTACGGAGGGTGATGAAGTCAATGGCGCACCTTATCAAATCTTCCTGTACGTGGAAGTTGCTGCCTTCTACATTTACTTCTGGCACTTCAAAGGTCAAACGCTTGGCATGCAAGTATGGAAGATTCGCGCGGTAACAGAACGAGATGAACTGTTAACGATCGACGAGTGTATCATCCGTTTTCTCTGCGCAACGCTTTCTGTTGTCTCTATGGGGCTCGGGTTTCTGTGGATCTTCTTTAACCAGGAACGACTCGCCTGGCACGACCTCGCCTCCAGAACTCGCGTCGTATACCTTGGCAAGAACCCCTATCGCTCGGAAGAACAGCCGTAAAGAGCCCTCAGCGTTACCTAGTTAAGAGCCCTCAGCGTTACCGAGTTAAGAGCCTCAGCGTTACTGAGTTAAGCGCCCTCAGTGACTTTATAAAAAGCCCTCAGCGAGCTCTTTTAAATAAGTAGATCCCAACCGCAAAGCAAACCGTAATAGGCGCCAGCGTCGCAATGATTGGGGAAAACCCGAATACCAGGCTCGCCGGTGAAAGTAGATTCTGGAAGAATCGAAACGCAAAACCAATGATCACCCCCATCACCACCCGCGTTCCCATCGCGGACTCCCGCAGCGGACCAAAAATAAATGATATCCCTACCAGCACCAAGCCAACCGTGGCCAATGGTTGGAATACTTTACCCCAGAAACCTAGCTCGAATTTGCTGCTATTCAGACCTTGAGTTCGCATATATTCTATCTTGGTATCAAGCTCCCTAATTGACATTTTATCTGGCTGTACAACAATCTCGGCACTAATGAGATTGGGAGTTAACGATGTATGCCACTCGAAACTGGTCAGTTCCTCCACGTTCACTTTACGCCCGCCCAGTTCCGTGAGGGTAACCTTCTCTAACAGCCAGTAATTCTTATCTTCACCAATATCGTGATAGATCCCTCTTTCCGCATAAAGAGACCGAGTCATTTCTTTCTCATCAAAATAATAGAGGGTGACGCCCTGAAGCACACCACTTTGACCGACGATGTCAAAATGCATGTAAACGTTGTTCTCCCGATACCAGAAGCCACCTTTTGGTGTGATGCCAACCAGATCTGTCTTTGCCTGCACCCGATCAACCCGCGCCATTCTTTCGGAATCAGGCAACAGGGTTTCTCCGACGAGCATGCCGAGAAACGCAAGGATAAGCGCTGGTTTTAGCGCACTCCAGGCTATGGACCAGGTTGATATGCCCGCGGCTCGAATAACCACCAGTTCACTACTATTCGCCAGCAAACCAAGTCCCGCCAGGCAACCGATCAACGCGGAGTAAGGTATCACCTCATAAAACATCCTTGGCATACTGTAGAGGACAAAACGAAATACATGAAAAATCGTGTAGTCGTTCACGACATCCTTCATCTGCTCAAGGAAGGTAAGAATTATCAGTAAGCCTAAAAGTCCAGCGACTGCCAACGCCATAGTCATGGCGACCGTACTGAAGATATAGCTATCCAGTCGATTCATGTTTAATCATCCGCCGAAATCGATTAAGCAACGCAGGCGTCTTAAAAATCGTCACTGCAACAAACAAAAATATACCGTGAATCCACCACAGACCTATACTCAAGGGAATATTCTCGCGCTCAATCCCCGTCTTTGCAGCAGCGAGTGACCCGACATACAAAAAACAAAGAAACATTCCTGGCATCAATTTACTTAACCTTCCCTGGCGCGGATTGACCCGACTTAACGGCACCGCAATCAGCGCCATGATCGGAATCATCACCACCATAGCAATACGCCAGTGCAACTCCGACATGTTACGAGGATCGTCAGACTCTAGTAGCTTGGCTGTGGGTATACCTGCGAGACGCTCAATTCGTTGCCGCGCCTGCTCCTGTTCAATCATTTGACCATATTCCCGATAGTTAATGACTCGAAAACCAGGAGATCCAGGCTTACCCGTATATCGAGTTCCATCTGTCAGTACAAGAAAACGATTTCCAAACTCGTCAACCTGGGTCTCCCCTGATTGCGCGACCATAGTGGTAACCTCTTGAAGCCCAATTATTTCTGCGCCCTCATATTCGCTCATGAATACTTTCGCGAGATTACCTTCACCACTCAACTCCTCTGCATAGGTCACACGCTTACCTGACCGAACCGTTTGAAATCGACCGGGTGCCAGCGTATCGAACTCCGTCATATTTCTCTGGCCAGCCATCAAGAGTTCAGTACGGAGCTCACCCTCCGGTTTTAGCCAAAGCGAAATGATCGCCGTAACTACCATCACGAACAGAGCAAGCAATAGCGTTATGAAGACCAGCCGGCCGGGGCCAATACCACAAGATTCCATCACGATCATCTCGCTATCGACGTACATGCGGCCATACACCAACATCAATGATAAAAAGAAACTCACCGGGACAATAAGCTCGAGGAAACCAGGTAATCGGTATCCCATCAGCAAGAACAGCACATCACTAGACAAGGTACCACCCGCAGCCTGGTTGAGATAACCGCTAAAGCGCCAACCCATAGAGATCACGAGCACAATGAACGCTACGGCAACCATCGTGAACAGAACGTCCTTGGCGAAATACTTATATAGCGTCACTCAACCTCCATCACGTGCCAGACGCCTAGTAAACCGCTATATTACCCTTTCATCAGCTGTCTTGTTGGAGTAGCTATATGGAGTACGCCACCCGTTCCGGAAATCTGGCTAAAAGCAGAGCGCAATGTATTGTCGTTCCCATCTACGCACCGCTCGAAATGTCGGAGTCCGCCAAGGCTCTCAATCAGGCGAGTGGTGGTCAGATCAACAAGATTCTCAAACGAGGTGACCTTAAGCCAAAAGCAGGTCAGACGTTATTGCTACACGACGTGGCAAATATCAACGCCCAGCGCGTGATTCTGGTCAACCTGGGACCCAGAGAAGATCTGGACAGCGTGAAATACATTACGGCCGTACGACAACTTATCGGCGCTATTAAATCGCTTGCGGTAAAGAATGTTCTCATATGCTTTACAGACGTCACGTGCAAAGACCGGACAATCGATTGGAATATCGAGCGCCTGATCGAACACTTCGAAGCTGGAACCTATCAGTATCAAGACATGAAGGGTAAACCAGACACCACCTCGCAAACGTTGGAGCAGGTAGATTTTTACACTGACAGGGTTTCAGGTGAATCTGTTGAGACGGGCATTCGACGAGGGACCTCGCTGGCAAGCGGCATGCATTTCGCGAAGGATATCGCCAATACACCAGGTAACGTCTGTACACCGACCTATCTTGCGGAAAAGGCGACGAAACTGTGCAAAGGCAATAAAGCACTTTCAGTCTCCATTCTGGAAGAAGAAGACATGCAGAAGATGGGTATGGGTGCCTTCCTATCGGTTTGCCAGGGCAGTGAACAACCGGGCAAGTTGATCACTATTCACTATCAAGGCACAGATGAGTCTTCCCGACCTCACGTTCTCATTGGCAAGGGAATAACCTTTGACACCGGCGGGATCAGCTTAAAATCCCCACCAGCGATGCACGAAATGATCTACGACATGTGTGGTGCAGCGAGTGTTTTGGGCACCATGAGCACAATTGCAGATCAGAAATTACCTATCAACGTCATCGGTGTGCTTGCGGCAGCAGAAAACATGCCTTCCGGAAAAGCGACCCGCCCAGGGGACATCGTCAAAACCATGTCAGGTCAAACGGTAGAAATTCTTAACACTGACGCAGAAGGCCGACTGGTGCTGTGTGATGCGCTAACCTATATAGGGCAGTTCAAACCAGCAAGCGTTATCGATATCGCGACACTTACGGGTGCAATCGTCACAGCTTTGGGATCTGTCGCCACAGGACTATTTTCAAACGATGATGATCTTGCTCGCCAAATTTCAGATGCCGGTGAACATGTTCTCGACCGGGCCTGGCGCCTTCCAATCTGGGAGGAATATCAACCAAAACTAGCAAGTGCGTTCGCTGACATGGCAAATGTTGGCGGCAGAGAAGCAGGCAGTATTACCGCCGCCTGCTACCTGGCGCGATTCGCAAAAACATATCGCTGGGCGCATTTGGATATAGCGGGGACCGCCTACCAGGGTTCGGGCCCCAACAAGGGATATACGGGCCGACCAATCGCATTGTTGTCACAATACCTATATGACCAGATATGACCCGAATCGATTTCTATCAGATTAGCGACAACGAAACTGCATTGGAGTTCGCTTGCCGCCTGATTGACATGATTTATCGCCGAGGCCATCAAATACATGTCCACACCGGGCACCAGGGCGCCGCCGAGGAACTGGACAAATTGCTCTGGTCATGGGGAGATGAAAGGTTTATTCCCCATGAACTTTACGAAGATACGGGCAAGGCAAAGATCAAAATTAGTACAAGTGCAGAACCTGAAGATCACCAGGACGTCCTGATTAACCTATCTGGCAAAGTACCTGATTTCTTTTCTCGCTTCGAACGAGTTGCAGAGGTCGTGCCAGTCGACCAAAATAGTCGCGATAACGCCAGAGAAAATTATCGTTTCTACAAAGATCGTGGCTATCAACTGGAATACCATCAAATAACGGCTAAGTAGTATGGATGAAAAAGACAAACAGGATCCTTCCCAAATCCATGATGTGGTCTTCGATCCGGATTTGCCTCTAAAGCCACCACGGGAATTACCGCTCGAGAACCCGGATCACGGCCCAGACTACGATCCGGATACTATCGACTTGTTCGACCCGGTTGCGAGCGCCGAAGAAGCCTTACGACTTGGTGCGGAACAGGTAATCAATGACCTTGTCCATGAATTTTCTGAAGAAATCACCCAGCGACTACGAGCAGAACTGACAGATCAGCTCAAGTCCATTCTCGACGACTTAAATCATCCCACCGACAAGAGCTAGCAGCCAGATAGCGTTTAGGTATAATCGCGCCTTTGTTGCTATCTCCATAAATCATGGACAAGTATCAACCACAGGATTTTGAAGGCACCTGGTACGAGCGGTGGGAGGAGAACAATTACTTCGCTCCCAGCGGAAACGGGAATCCGTTTTCCATTGCGATTCCGCCACCGAATGTTACCGGCACGCTGCACATGGGACACGCCTTCCAGCATAGTCTAGTCGATTCGTTGATCCGATTTCGTCGAATGAAAGGCGATAACACCCTCTGGCAAATGGGCACCGACCACGCAGGGATCGCTACGCAACTAATCGTTACCGAACAGTTAGCAGCTGAAGGAATTAAACCTAGTGACCTCGGTCGCGAAGAGTTTCTAAAAAGAGTCTGGCAGTGGAAGGAACACTCCGGTGGCACCATATCGAAACAATTGCGACGACTCGGTGCATCATTACATTGGGAGACCGAGCGCTTCACCCTGGACGATGGACTCTCCCGCGCAGTCCTTGAAGTATTCGTCAGGCTGCACGAAGAAGGACTGGTCTACCGGGGCAAGCGGTTAGTCAACTGGGACCCGGTGTTAAAAACCTCCATTTCGGACCTGGAAGTCGAGTCTGAGGAAGAACAAGGCCACATGTGGCACCTTAGATACCCGATCGCCGGGGAATCGAATCAATTTCTGGTCGTTGCTACCACAAGACCAGAGACCATGCTGGGTGATACCGCTGTCGCGGTCCATCCAGACGATGAACGATACAAATCACTGGTCGGAAAAGAAGTTTTACTCCCTCTGGCAGACCGCCCAATAACTATCATCGCCGATCACTACGTTGATCGGGAGTTCGGTAGTGGCTGCGTAAAAATTACGCCGGCTCATGACTTCAACGATTACGACATGGGAAAGCGACACGACCTCCCATTAATCAACATCTTTAACGATGACGCGTCTGTCAATGAAAACGCGCCAGCGAAATACCAGAAAATGGATCGCTACGAAGCTCGAGATGCGGTAATTGAGGACCTTCAGCAGTTGGGTCTCATCGAAAAGATTGAAGACCATACACTTGCAGTGCCGCGAGGCGAAAAGTCAGGTGTCGTCGTTGAACCGTATCTGAGCGATCAGTGGTTCGTAAAAGCAGGCCCCCTCGCCGAGCCTGCGATCAAAGCAGTTGAAGATGGTGAGATCGAATTTATTCCAAAAAATTACGAAAATACTTTCTTCGTCTGGATGAGAAACATTCAGGACTGGTGCATCTCTCGACAGCAATGGTGGGGACACAGAATCCCAGCGTGGTATGACGAGTCCGGTAACGTATATGTGGCTCGAAATGAAGCAGAGGCAAGAGAAAAGCACAAGCTTGGAAACGATACTGTGCTGACACAGGACGAGGATGTACTTGATACCTGGTTTTCTTCGGCACTGTGGACGTTCTCAACATTGGGCTGGCCTGACAAGACTCCCGATCTCGAAACATTTCACTCCACAGACGTTATGGTCACTGGACACGACATCATTACGTTCTGGGTTTCACGAATGATTATGATGACGCTCAAGTTCGTCGGCGAGGTACCATTCAAAAAAGTCTATGTGACAGGCATGGTGACCGATGCCGACGGGCAAAAACAGTCAAAATCAAAAGGCAACGGTCTGGATCCTCTGGACATCATGGACGGGATATCTCTCGACGATCTCGTCGCCAAGCGAACTGAGAGCCTGCTTCAGCCCCGAATGGCAGAACGTATTGAGAAAAATACGCGCAAGGAGTTTCCCGACGGGATCAGAGCCTATGGTACGGACGCACTAAGGTTTACCTTCTACTCTATCGCGACGCGATCGCGCACGATTCGATTCGACATGAATCGAGTTGAAGGGTATCGGAATTTTTGTAACAAGCTATGGAATGCGGCCAATTACGTCTTTATGAAGACAGAGGATCACGACGTTTCAAACAAGAACGTCGCACCGGATGTCATCGATCGATGGATAGTGGCTGAATTGAATCACACCGTAGATGTCGTCTCCCGGGCGATGGAAACCTTCAGATTCGACATCGCTGCCAAAGCGATTTACGAATTCATCTGGGACGAGTTTTGCGACTGGTACGTTGAGCTCACCAAACCAATACTCAACGCAGAAGAAATTAATGATCAGGTCGTCAACGCGAAACGTTTTACCCTGCTCAGCACCCTTGAGCAAACATTACGCCTGGCTCACCCCTTCCTGCCATTCATGACCGAAGAAATATGGCAGCAGATCCCTGAGGGTATTCGTGGTCCGGGAGAAACCATCATGCAACAAAACTACCCTTTATCGGATGCGTCATTAATCGACTCAACAGCAAGCAAAGATGTCGCGTGGATAAAAGATGTGGTTACCGGAACTCGAAACATCCGTGGCGAAATGGATATCTCCCAGGGTAAACCAATACCAATCATCTTTTTTAACGGCAGCGACGAAGATAAAGCTCGGTTAGAAGAGCACCAAACATTATTGGAATTTCTGATTCGACCAAAGAGCATCGAGTCGCGGGTCGCAGGAGATGACAAGCCCCCTTCAGCGACCCACCTGGTCGGCGAAATGGAATTGCTGGTTCCGCTGAGTGACTTGATCAACAAGGAAGCAGAAATTGCCAGGCTGGATAAGGAAATAGAGCGCAAGGAGAAGGAGAAAACTCGCGCGGAAAGTAAGCTGGGCAATTCAAACTTTGTCGACAAAGCACCGGACAATGTAGTGCAAAAAGAACGCGACAAATTAGCAGACATTGATTCCGCGCTTGAGAAGCTCAAAAAACAGAAAGCGGAAATCTCTGGACTGTAAACTAAAAAGTAATGTCAAGATTGGACAGCATTACAACATTATGTCTTAATGCGGTCTCGGCATAATGCCGAATGGTGGATAATAAGAAGAGGTATTGGTTATGTCTGAGAGACAGCCAGGGACCGTCAAATGGTTCAATGATGCCAAAGGATTCGGGTTTATCGAGCGAGAGGGGGGAGAAGATGTCTTTGTTCACTTCCGTTCAATACGCGGCGAAGGTTACCGTACCCTGAAGCAGGGAGCACATGTCGAATTTGCGCTATCCGAAACTGAAAAAGGCTTTCAGGCTGAGGACGTTGTAGAAGTTTAGCGTTACAACGTTCAGTTAGGCCGTTTCAGATTTAGATCCAGGAAAAAGTCCTGAGCAACACCGGGTGGGGGTTCGGTGCTGGCGTAGTGTGTCTGCCACACTCACTTTACCATTAGTAATGGGGTGGAGGAGGTTCTGGACCGTCTGGTGATTCCCGCTGAAGTACTTTTAGCTGCCCCAACATTAACTCCAACTGGCGCTGCATAGACAACAGCTGCTGTTGCTGGCTGGCCAGCGCCTCATCAAGCTTACTCAACAGGTCTTCCTGGAATGTGACTCGCGTCTCCAGTTCCTGTAATCGTGTCTCCATCAATAACGCAACCTCACCTTGACCCCTCGGTCATTCAGGTACTGTTTCAATTCACTCACCTTGTATTCATTGTAGTGCACCATTGAAGCCACCAGAGCCGCATCTGCCTGACCTTCCGTCAGAACCTCATACAGGTGTTCAGGTTTACCTGCACCACCAGATGCGATCACAGGAATGGACACTGATTCAGCGATCATTCTCGTGAGCGTAATCTCGTAACCATCTCGCGTACCATCCGCATCTATCGAGTTAACGACTAATTCCCCAGCGCCAAGTTCTTCACCCCTAAGAGCCCACTTTAGTGCATCCAAACCCGTCCGGGTTCGGCCACCATTAATGACAATTTCATATCCACTAGGAAAGTCGCTGTTAGTTTCCACCTTAAGGATATCCATCGATAAAACAGTGTTCTGGTTTCCTATCGCATGCGCACATTCTGCTACTAGCTCTGGTCGCTGGACTGCCGCAGAATTAACGTTGATCTTTTCAGCACCCGACCACAGCAACTTATTGGCATCCTCTACCGTGCGTATCCCACCACCAACAGATAGCGGAATGTAGACCTGACGCGCAACATCCTCAACAACGTCCAACATGATATTTCTCTTGTCGCTGGAGGCCGTTATGTCATAGAAAACGAGCTCATCCAATCCATCGTCATAATACTCCTTCGCCTTTGAGACCGGATCACCAATGTCTTTCGTATCCACAAACTTTACGCTCTTGGCAAGGTTTCCATCTCGCACATCAAGGCAGGCAATAATTCTCTTACTTAACATTTAGTGTCCTCAGTCTCCCTGCCAATCAGAAAAAGCTGATAGCAACCGCAAGCCAATCTCACCACTCTTCTCCAGATGAAATTGCGTCGCAAAGAAATTGTCTTTGCCAATAACACTGGCGAACGTCTTGTCACCATAGGTTGTCCGCCCCAAAACATGATCGTTAGTCGTGGGATGAGCGAAATAACTGTGTACGAAATAAAATTCGTCACCGTCATTGATGGACGCCAGCATCGGATGCTTGCCTACGATCTCTAACTCGTTCCATCCAATGTGAGGTACTTTCAGCGACTTTTCTGCAAACGAGAACCGCTCACATGCACCAGGCACAATTCCAAGGCATTTTTTGTTTCCCTCCTCGGTAAACTCAAGCGCGATCTGCAGGCCAAGACAAATACCCAGCATGGGCCTGCCCGAGTTAAAAAATTCGACGATCGCCTGATCAAGGCCACGAGTTTGGAGCGTAGACACCGCACTTTCGGCCGAGCCCACACCGGGGAAAATGACTTTGTCAGCCTTTACGACCACATCTGGGTCAGCAGTAATTTGGGACTCAAGCCCAACTCGAAGACATGCCCGCTGCACACTGCGTAGATTACCCGCGTCATAATCAACAATTGCTAACATGGAAACTCCCGTTCGAGAGCGCGCATTATAGGGCCGCAACGACTAGGTGCAAACTTGCCGATCCATCTGTATTATACTTGTGATACAGTCACTATACCGATGAGCCAAACCATGCAGCTAGACCTGGAACCTGAAACAACGACCCCGGTTTTCCAACAAATCGTCGACCAAATACATTTTGCCATCAACACAGGCGCTTTGGCACCGGGTGAAAAACTTCCAAGCATTCGCATACTTTCCGCCGATCATGGTATCGCCGCCAACACCGTTGCCAAAGCTTTCAGGCAGTTGGAGTTTCGCGGCGTTATCGAAGCAAAGGATCGTTCAGGCTATCTGGTAAAACATGCCAATACGAGCCGTTATCAGGCTAGAGGCGTGAGCGCGGACAAGACTGAAGTACATGCTGCGGTAGACAAACTGGATGCGGGAGCGGTGCCTGGCGCCTTCTGCAAGGTTACCGAGGATTATCTCAGCGGCGATCCCGAGAAGTGCAACGTGATTCACTCGGATGGTAGCGGGACCAAATCCATCATCGCCTATCTTCACTACAAAGAGACCGGCGATGCCTCCGTTTTTCGAGGTATCGCTCAAGACAGTATCGTCATGAACCTGGATGATCTCATGTGTGTTGGCATGAACGGGCGGGTACTTTTCTCAAATACGATCAACCGCAACGCACTTAACTGTCCGGGTGAAGTCGTAGACGCGTTAATCAACGGAAGTGAAGAATTCATGGCCACGATGCGGGATCACGGAGTCGAAATTTACTCCGGTGGTGGTGAAACAGCCGATGTTGGTGACCTTACGGGTACAGTGGTCGTGGATTCCTGCGCCGTCGCAACCATGAAAAAATCCGACGTAATCACCAATGCCATCACCCAGGACCTGGCGATAATCGGTCTCGCATCGACGGGCACAGCCACCTATGAAACGCATGAAAACAGTGGCATAGGTAGCAATGGTCTCACCAGCGCACGGCACGATATGTTGTGTCATGACTATGCGGAGCGCTATCCGGAAACCTTCGATGGAAACGTGCAACAAGATCTGGTTTATTGCGGCCCTTACCATCTGCAGGATTCGCTTGCTGACTCATCCCTGAGCGTTGGTCAGGCACTTCTTAGCCCTACCCGTAGTTATGCGCCGGTGATCCTTATGCTGCTGCAGGAACTGGGCAGTGAGATAAAAGGTCTCATTCACTGTTCCGGCGGTGCACAAACAAAATGTCTCAACTTTGGCGCTCGCTCCCATTTCATCAAAAGCGATTTATTTCCCTTACCTCCAATATTCAAGGCAATTCAGACTGCCTCCGACACAACCTGGAGTGAAATGTATAAAGTGTTCAATATGGGACATCGCATGGAAATCTACGTGCCAGCCGGTCACACCGAAACGGTATTTGCTATCGCAAAATCATTTAACATCGAAGCAAAAAAAATCGGCGTTACGGAGGGGGCCGAAACCAACCAGCTATCACTTACGGACTGCCACGGAAACCAGCAACAATACTCATAATCGCCAACGCCTGGCGGCTAACGCTTAGCCGCATAGCAGTAGCGATCAGCCGAAGACAGTATTATGCTTAATTCTTTGCTCTCAAGGGTTGGTCGTCATGGCACAAACTGAATTCGAAGACTGCCTAAAAATCCTGTTCGACAAGGAAGGTTCCAACCTCTACTACTCCACCGGCGCCCCACCCAGCGCGAAATTCTATGGGACATTGAATCAGCTGTCCGACGTGCCCATGGCTCCTGGTGAGATCGCAGTGATAGCCGACAGTGTAATGACCGAGGCGCAGCAGCAAGAATTCGCAGAAGCCAATGAAATAAACCTTGCCATTTCTCGTGACGGACTCGGTCGATTCCTAGTCAATATCATGCGGTAGCGAAACGAAATTTCAATGGTTATCCGGCGACTGGGCGACACCCTCCCCAACTACAAGGAACTTGGATTAGCTGTAGTGCTACCAAGATTGATCATGTCGAAACTGGGACTGATCCTGTTCGTCGGTGGTACAGGCTCTGGTAAGTCGACATCGATGGCAGCGCTTATCGATTAGCGTAATCAGAAGTCAAAAGGCCACATCATTACCATCGAAGACCCGGTCGAGTTCACTCACCCTCACAAGGGTTGCATCGTCAACCAGCGAGAAGTCGGAACCGATACCAATTCATGGGAGGACCCATTAGACAACACCCTGAGACAGGCACCGGACGTCATCCTTGTCGGGGAGATTCGCCACCAGGAAACCATGGAACATGCGCTCGCATTCGCAGAAACCGGTCACCTATGTCTGTCTACGCTCCACGCCAACAAAGCTAATCAGGCGACGGATCGAATCATCAACTTCTTCCCGGAGGAAAGACACACGCAGCTTCTCCAGGATCTTTCGCGCAACATGCGGGGAATTATTTCGCAAAGACTAATCCCCACAGTCGACGGTAAGCGCGCGGCTGCTATCGAAATTCTTCTTGGGTCACCGCGTGCTGCAGACTTGATCGCGAAGGGCAACGTGCATGAGCTAAAAGAGTTGATGGAAAAGTCAGCAGAGCAGGGAATGCAAACTTTCGATATGGCGCTGTATAACCTCTTAAAGGAAGGCAAGATCACCATGGAGGAAGCATTGAAAAATGCTGACTCAATGAACAACCTTCGTCTGCGGATCACATTTGACAGTAAGAATTCAGGTGAAGAGAAAGAAAAAGAAGCCCCAGCGCCTGAGCCCGTCGCAGAAGAGAAACCTGCTCCGGTGGTCGCCGAACCTCCTGCGGAAAAGAAAGAAGAATCAGGCCTCCAGGGCCTGTCTCTTGTATCGCTTGACGATGACGAAGGCTAGTTGTTCAAATGATTGCTGAGGGACTGATAGAAGTTAGCGACTACTGGTAACGAGTAGGTCGACTTTCGTGCTACAAAGCGAACCGGTCGCTTTAGACCTCGATCGCCAAGGTTAATGAGGCACGACTCTGGTACCTTTAAGGTACGTGCAACACCGATAGGTACCATTCCGTGTCCAAACCCCGCGATCGCCATCTGTGCCACGCTAAAAAACGACTCCAGACTCACAACTCGACGAATTCTCAGTTTGGTCACCTCATCTCGAAACGATCGCCAGGCTCCAGAGTAGTCCTCTATCGTTATCACTGGTAACTCTCCTCGTTTTGGAAACGTAATCTGCTCGCAGGCGGAGGGAATAATAACCATTGACTCCTGGGTCAGAACCTCGGATTGAAGATCAGTATCCAGGGAGTCAGACCCAGTGCAGACACCCACCATGAATTCTCCAGAGCGAATTCGATCGAGCACCACTGGCGTTCTGTGCGTATGAAAGACGAAAGACACGTCGGGCATTTCTTCTTTCGTACGGTGAAATACTTCGGGCCCCCAGGAGGACAGGATTGCGTCGGAAACACCAATAACCAGTTCTCCGCTACCCGCGCTTTCCTCGATAAACATATCCCTTAGTTCAGAAAGAATCGGCGAGATCTTGTCGACAAGGCGCTGTCCATGTTGCGTAAGCTCGACCCTACGACCTTTCTTTTGGATAAGGTGTTTATCGTAATAATTTTCCAGCGCCGCAATGCGCTTGCTAACCGCTGACTGAGAAATCCTCAGTTCAGTACTTGCCTCCATCATCGTCCCTGTTCTCGACAACACCAGCAGGGTTTCCATATTTTCGATCATTGTTACACCTATTCCATAATCGCAACTATTATATTCCTTCTATTCTCTATATTCACTTATTACTATCAGTGAGAATGAAACATGGTCTACGTAGCAATAACTCTAGCGACATTTCTCACCGCTATCATTTCAGGTCTGTTCAGCATGGCGGGTGGACTAATACTGATCGGCGTCATGGCATTCTTTTTGTCGGTTCCCGCTACCATGGTTCTGCACGGAATCGCACAAACGTTTTCCAACGGTTCACGGGTCTGGCTCTACCGACACCACATTAAATGGTCCGTCTTGCTACCTTACTCCATCGGAACCAGCCTGGTCCTGGCAACCTTCGTACTAATCTCATACATACCTTCAACAGGACTAATATTCCTGCTGATCGGCACTTTTCCATTTATCGCCTTGATGCTGCCGCAATCAATAAACCTCGACATGCAAAGAAAACCGGTCGCCTTCATCTGCGGCATTGTCGTCACATCAGCCCAGATGCTGGCTGGCGTAGCTGGTGCGCTGCTCGACGTGTTTTATATAAAGAGCGATCTAACGAGGCAAGAGATCCTGGGGACTAAAGCAGTCACACAAACCCTGGGTCATATCATCAAATTAAGTTACTACGGTGCGTTCTTACACGCGTCGGACCTCACTTTGTGGGTAGTCCCTGCCGTCATTATCGCCGCACTTATCGGGAACTACCTTGCCAGCACTTTGGTCGTGAAAATGACCGATCATCAGTTCAAAACAGCAGGAAAATATCTTATCTGTGTCTTTGGCTTGATGTTTCTAGGAAAGGGGATTTACGAACTATGGGGCTGAGGTGACAACTGGCTTGATGACAAATAACAAGTCACCTTCATTAACTTGCTGGCCTGAATCGAGGTTTATTCTGGAAACCTGATACTTTTGATCAGACGAATAAACTTCTCCCGACTCCCCCGCAAAGCTATTGAGCGTTACTGGCGTGAACATCTTCATTGCTTCAAGCTGACACAGCACAACATCAGTAGAAATTACATCACCAACATTGACGTACTCAGGTTCTGAAGGAGATGGAGTCCGATAAAAAACTCCTGTGGAAGGGGCAAGCACCTTAATCTCCTCGCTACCTTCAATTTTTAACATTTCCAGGTCAAGCGCCAAACTACTGCTACCACTTGCTTCCTCAATTTCAGCTATCAGCTCTGAAGCATCAATACGGCTCAAAAATTCCGCGAGGTAGTTGGTGTCATATTCACCATTAATAAAGGTGTCGTCCCTCAGAATTCTTTTTATCAGGCTTATATTCGTACAAATTCCATGAATCGTTACCGAATCCAGGTAGTCGTACATTTTGTTGATCGTATCCGTACGATCCTTTCCATAGCAAATAATCTGAATGATCAAACTATCGTAGAAGGGAGACACGACCTTTCCCGGACCTGCCATCGATATGAAGTCTATAGCCTTCGCGTCCGGTAATACACACTCGGTGATTTCTCCAGGTGTCGGAACAAACGATACTTTCCCGTCGGCATCCTGAACTGCCTTCTCTGCATTGACTCGAACCTCAAGCCCATAGCCACTTTCTTTTACCTTGAGATCAGATATCGTTTCTCCAGATGCGATCGCAAACTGCTTACTTACGATATCGATCCCCGTCACAACCTCAGTAACGGGATGCTCTACCTGCAAGCGGGTATTCATCTCCATGAAATACACCGCATCACTCGGTACATCATAGATAAACTCGACGGTGCCTGCACCATGGTAGTCCACGGTATTGGCTATCTGTTCTGCAAAAGCAAAAACGGATTTCTTCAGCTTCGCGGGCAACATGGTGGAACTAGACTCTTCCATGAGCTTCTGATTATTACGTTGCACACTGCAATCGCGCAGACCTAAGACTCTGGTATTACCCTCGGTATCACGAAGAATCTGAACTTCAATATGACGAAGTGAGGTCACAAACTTCTCGATATACACATCGCCATTTCCGAAGGCATTCTTAGCCTCCGTCGTAACCTGGTGGAACAATCCATGTACCTGCTCAGGACGCTCAACGACCTGAATGCCTTTTCCCCCTCCCCCATGGACAGCCTTAAGCAATACCGGGTATCCAATGTTCTCAGAGATTTCAGCTGCCCGCTCTGCATTCTCTACAATGCCGTGACTACCAGGAACCACCGGCACATCAATGCTGATCGTGGTATTGATCGCATTGGACTTATTCCCCATGGTCTCCATGCTGTCGACCTTGGGTCCGATAAAGTTGACACCACGCTGTCTTACGATACGGGCAAAATTCGGATCCTCTGATAGAAAACCAATGCCGGGATGTAACGAATCAACACCCTGTGCTTCACCAATGCTAAGCACGCTCAGCGCATTGAGGTAGCTTTCATCGGAGGTATTACCACCAATACACACGAGGGAGTGACCCTCCTTATCTCGAACCATATCTGCCGCCACGGACTCCATATCCGGGTCAGACTGCACCAACACCACCTTCAGACCACGCTCTTTCGCCTTACTTACCAGTTTGACCGCAGTGCAACCACGTGCGTGGATGAGTGTTTTCTCCACCGGACGAATCAGCTCGGCTTCAGGAGTATCAACCTGCACAACGATTGGCTGAGACGCGGTCAGGATTCCTGACATAATACGATCAACCACTTCCTCGACCGTTTCGGTAGGTAACGGTATTTCTGGATCGACGCTACGTAACTCATCATCCAACTGATCCGCAAAAGGATGCTTAACGAGCCCCTTCATGGAGCCAGGCGTCACTGACAGATAGTTACTCAACAGACAGGTAAAGGGGAGATTCGACTCCACTACTGCTTGCCCGGCAAACGGCATACTGGTACCAGTAAAATAGTATGTCTGCACTAGGGGATGGGTTACAAAACTAGCCTGAGCACCCCCCGTGCAATCTCCGAAACCAAACATAATAATTGGTAGATCATTGTCGCGAACAAATCGGGTAATCCGATCATTCACAACCGCCATGGTAAAGAGGGCCGCAGCACCTTCTTTGGTTTGCATGCCACCAGAGGAAACAAAACATATCACCGGCAGTCGCTGAATCGCGCACTCCACCAGCAACTTGCAAAATCGAGTACAGTCCGAGTTATCAATACACCCCACCTGAAACTCGATGTTGGAGACTACGATACCTGCCCTGTAGCAACCTTTCTCTGTTTCAAAGTCGCCAATACCAGTGACCAAGCCGCAAGGCTGCACATCCTTATTCAGCGCCGACTCAATAGTTGGCCTAAAAGTAGGAAAGTTAACAGGATTTGCCGACATAAGTGTGCCATTCAGCTCCGTGAAATTGGCAACGTATTTCTCAATAAGCGTATCTTTAGTTGTTCGCTTGGTCCTTTTTTCCCTGGTCAGCACCTCATGAAACAGCTGATCTCTGTAAGCGATTGTCAGACGATTCCAGAAGTCCTTTCTGCGCCCGATCCTAACCGGCTCTATCTTACCCTCGTAACGCTTATCGGACCGGCGACTGGCGTAGTATTCCGGCATTAGTTTCTCGAAAAAGAAACTAATGATAACGAATAGGGTATCGGACTTGTCTTTGTGAACGATTCTCATCCACTCTTCGACGGATTTGAGAAACGTCGCGCTACGGGAGTGTCCTGCCAGATGCTCCATCCAGTCTGCGAAATCGTCCTGAATCTGCGGCGCACTAAGCCCGGAAAATATTTCACTGACCTGGGCCTCGACAACGGACTCATCGAGCAACTTCTCGATAAACGAATCAGGTAATGTCCGTGATTCATGAGCTTGCCTGGCAACCGATACCAGGTCACCAATCAGGTTGTTATAGACAATGGAAAAAATGATCAGATTACGACATTCAAGAATAAAATCCTCTCGGATGTAGTCCTCCAGGATCACATCCAGGACTGTCAAATCCTGATCATCTCTGTGACGAACAATCTCCTGCTTACTCCCCAGGAAAGTCCAAAGCGCATCCTCAAGTATTCTCCGGTTCAGCTTCAGTGGATTTAGATCTTCGCGAGCAAGCAGCCCTTTGGCGTGCATAGATAGCTCTAGGTTCTTAAGCAATGTCTCGTCATATAGAGAATCGCCCTCAACAATCAGGTTCAATTCCGAAACCAGCAGACTCGACAATTGGGCATCGCTTTTTGTCTCGATATACTCAAGATCGAATAGCTTCTTCCCTTCAAAGCTAAACAACGACTTCAAGTGAATAACAAATTCATCACTGGAACCCGACATTCTCGCCAACAGCTGCTTAACATCGCTAATCTCATCTGTCGACAATAAGAAGGAGTTGGTTTCAGGATCATTCAAATGATCAATCAATGCGGACAGATTGTCTGCGGAACTCGCTTTCCATCGATTGTACAAATGCAGACCTGTCAACAGACACAAGTCTCTCTTGGCGTTTGCGTAGTTTTCCTTGGGCTCTCCAAAGAATAGCTGGGCGATCCTGCCTCGTTCATCCCCAACAACGGATCTTTTCTCGACGTAGTTTTTCCAGGCCTTATTCAGAACATCTTCATAGAGAATCTTGTCCGGGTCCTGAAACCAGCTTAGAAACGCGGAACGACGTTCTCGATGAATTCTTTGCGCCAGTTCACCTGCCGGAATCTCACTATCAGCAAGTCGTCCATACAACGTCGTTGTCGTGCTTTTTATTCGATTTCTCAAGCCCAGATATCGAAGAAAACGAAATGCAACACCGAATACATTAGGGTATTCCGTCGGTGAAGTTCTTAGTTTTAAAGTCGAATTTGCATGTAGCGCAGCCAGCGACTCGGACAAATCAAGATAGCGGTTAATGTTACGGCGATAGTGTTCAAGAATTTCCGGATGCTCAGAGACAAAAGAACGAGCACCTTCCTCAATAGACGTAATACCAGAAACGATTACATTTCTCAGATTATCAATCTTGTCATCTTCACCCGGATCGTAGTCCACAATGCCATCAATATTGCCCTGCTTATATAGCTCGAAGGGTGAAACCCCCACAAACTTGGCGCACTCCTGCCAGGACAGATTGTACCGCCGGACCAAATTCGCTAGGCCCTTTGGATGAATAGTATTAAACACACCGGTACGTAAGCTAAGCAGAAGATTACTCGCGGCGAGAGGTATTGCTCCCCCTGAATATCCCTGCCCAATGATTATGCCGAGGGTTGGCACGTCTACATTGCACAACTCTGCGATAAGACGAGAAATCGAGTGTGCCTGGTTGTTCGCGTTAGCCTGTTCATTGCCGTCTGCTCCCGGCGTATCCATCAGCGTAACAATTGGAATTGACCTAATGGCGAAGTCACTGGCTGCCTGCGCAGCTGCCTCGTGATGTTCCGGACCCCACACTCCCGAAGCATGACTCCTTTCCTGCGCGATAATGCCGATGACCCTGCGTGAGCCCGAAAAATCAAACTCACACTCGGCAGAATAAAATGACCCGTTGATCGTTTCTTTTAATATCGGAACATCCAATGCCCGAACGATATCTCGAGCACCATCCCGGGATGCTTCCTCGCACGGGGCCACCGTAGCAGCGATGTACGCATCAACATCCATGTTACGCAAGCTGTCGAGCTGAATCTCAATCTGCCGGTCGGTCAAAACTCCCTGAATAACCGAAGAAGGTTCTTTACGAGGAAATAATGAGAAGTCTTGCGCAAGACGTTCGGCATTCAAATACAGCTGGTCTACTGACTCTGGTTGTTGTCCCATCTAACTAGTTTCTTTCCACAAAGTCCTGATTCTCCCTGAACAGATACGACATTCCATACGCCCAGAAACGCGACATCGGCAGCCGATTCATCACAATTAGCCTACTGTAACCATCTGTAGAATGCAATGAAATGACTTCCCTAACCAATTGATTTAAATGACTTTTGCTGCGCCTTTACAGCTGCTCAAGCGGAATTTTACCGATCTTTGTCTGCCACTCGCGTGGGCCAGTGATATGAACTGACTCTCCTCGGCTATCGACAGCAACTGTAACCGGCATATCTTGAACTTCAAACTCATGAATGGCTTCCATGCCAAGATCCTCGAAAGCAACTACGCGGGATTGTCGAATGGCCTTGGAGACCAGGAACGCCGCACCACCTACAGCCATCAAATACACTGCGCGATGGTTCTTTATAGCTTCTATCGCGACGGGACCACGTTCAGCCTTGCCGATCATACCCAAAATCCCCGTCTGCTCCAGCATCATGTCGG
>CAJWQG010000013.1 GCA_913045175.1 uncultured Gammaproteobacteria bacterium
GTGAAGGAACCGGATTTTGAATCCGGCGCGTCTACCAGTTCCGCCACCCCGGCACGTGAGGGGGGCGAGTATAGCAAGTCACCTAGGGTGTTGAAACGGGCGTTTTGGCCCGTCTTTTTTGACCTTTGTCGGGGTTTGGGTGGCTTTTTGGCGGCTGTGCTGGCGTTTTCATATCGGTGGGGTTTTACTGCTGGGAGCTGATAAAATGACTGGTAAGGTCCGTTGGGTAAGGCGAGTTTTCAATTATGCGGGTAAGCGATTTCGAGTTTGAGCTGCCCGAGCATCTCATTGCCAAATACCCTACAGAGGTTCGCTCTGCCTCTCGCCTGCTGCATCTGGATGCGGCTAATGGCGATATTAATCACTATCACTTTCATGATTTGCCTCAGCTTTTGTCTGCGCCGGATCTTCTGGTGTTTAACAATACGAAAGTTATTCCTGCGCGGATGTATGGGCAGAAGTCCACCGGGGGGCAGGTAGAGATTCTGCTCGAACGGCTGATTGATGCGCAGCGTGCGCTGGTGCAATTTCGTAGCAGTAAGTCGCCCAGGGCGGGGTCTGAAATTATTCTGCATGCGCGTGATGGGGCGGGGACCGGGATTAATAGTGACGGCGGCGATAAAGTCGTTCTTAAGATTATTTCCAAAGACGAGAGTTTCTATTCGGTGATGTTTCCAGAGCCGGGGGTGATGGCGATTGCCGAACGGTTTGGTCATGTGCCGTTGCCTCCTTATATAGATCGTGTGGATGAGAATGATGATCAGGATCGGTATCAGACGATCTATGCATCGAAGGCGGGTGCGGTGGCGGCGCCAACGGCGGGTCTGCATTTTGATGATGCGCTGATGGGAACCCTTTCCGAACGCGGTGTTGAGCGCGCGGAGCTGACGTTGCATGTGGGGGCGGGGACATTTCAGCCGGTGCGGGTCGACAACATCGAAGAGCACAAGATGCATGTGGAGTATCTGGAAGTGGGCCAGGATGTGTGTGATGCGGTTGGTACGTGTCGTGCTGGTGGTGGTCGCGTAGTGGCTGTGGGGACGACGTCGGTGCGTTCTCTGGAAACTGCGTCGTCGATTGAAGGGAAGGGTCTATCTCCGTACGAAGGCGAGACCGATATCTTTATCTATCCCGGCTATGAGTTTCAGAGCGTGGATGCGCTGATTACCAACTTTCATCTGCCGGGGTCGACGCTGATGATGCTGATCAGTGCCTTTGCCGGCACTGAAATGATCAAAGAGGCCTACCGGGTTGCTATTCAAGAAAGCTATCGCTTTTTCAGTTATGGTGACGCGATGATTATCACGCGATAAACCAGATGGATTTTGAGGTTACCCACACCTGTGGTGAGGCGCGCGCCGGCACGCTGAAACTGGCGCATGGGGAAGTTAAAACACCGATCTTTATGCCCTGCGGTACCTATGGTTCCGTGAAGGGTATGTTGCCCACGTCGCTTGCCGATGTGGGCGTGCAGATTCTGCTGGGTAATACTTTTCATCTGTTATTGCGGCCCGGGGTGGAGGTCATTAAAAGCCATGGCGGCCTGCATGGGTTTATGGGGTGGGAGGGTCCGATCCTTACAGACTCGGGCGGCTTTCAGGTATTTTCCCTGGGGGATCTTAGAAAAATCAGTGAAAAAGGGGTGACGTTCAGGTCGCCCATCAATGGTGATGAGGTCTTTCTGTCACCGGAAATCTCTATGGAGATCCAGCAGGGGTTTAATTCAGATATCGCCATGGTGTTTGATGAGTGCACGCCTTACCCGGCCGATGAAAAGGCGGTGCGGGAGTCGATGGAATTATCCCTGCGCTGGGCTGCTCGGTCGAAAGCGGCTTTTTCGGGTAGCGGCAATGCGCTGTTTGGAATCGTCCAGGGGGGTGTGTATCAGTTGGTACGGGAAGCATCCCTGGCCGGGCTATTGGATATTGGTTTTGATGGTTATGCCATTGGCGGGCTATCGGTGGGGGAACCCAAATCTGAAATGATGGAGGTGGTGTCCTATATGGGGCCCATGTTGCCTGCTGATAAGCCGCGTTACTTAATGGGCGTGGGTACGCCGGGTGATCTGGTGGAGTGTGTGCGCCGCGGTGTCGATATGATGGACTGCGTAATGCCGACCAGGAATGCACGTAACGGGCATTTGTTTACCGCAGAAGGCGTGATCAAGATTCGTAATGCCGCCCATAAGATGGATACCGGGCCGCTTGATCCTGCCTGTGATTGTTATACCTGCGCGCACTTTTCCCGGGCGTATCTGCATCATCTGGATAAGTGTGGCGAGATAGTAGGCGCCGAGCTCAACACCATTCATAACCTGCACTATTACCTCAATTTGATGGCGGGTTTGCGTGCAGCCATTGAAAATGGGTCGCTGAGTGACCATATCGAGTCTATCTATGAGGGTTGGGGTAGTGCGCCGGAAGTACCGCCCCCGGATTGAGGGTGCAGATCGCGCCGGTTTCAGCGACAATACGCGCCGACCAATTAACGTGGAGTGGGAATGATCGATTTCTTTATACCGTCGGCTATGGCCGCCGAAGGGCCGTCGCCTGGTGGCGTACCTGGCCTTGATCTCTTTATCATCGTGGCTTTTATCGCGGTTTTTTACTTTATTATCTGGCGCCCGCAGAGTAAGCGTGCCAAGGAACATAAGGAACTGGTGTCGGGTCTGGGTAAGGGCGACGAGATCGTGACCAATGGTGGGCTGATCGGCAAGATTGTCAAAGTCGAGGAGCAGTACCTGGTGTTTGAAGTGGCTAACAACGTGCAGCTTAAGTTGCAGAAAGGGGCGGTTTCCGCAGCCCTGCCCAAGGGCACTATTAAGTCCATTTGAGTCATTTAGGAATCCCTGTTGATTAATCGCTATCCCCTCTGGAAAAACCTTCTTATTGCCCTGGTGGTGTCCTGGGGCGCAATCTATGCGCTGCCTAATATCTACCCGCCAGACTTTGCCGTGCAGGTTTCCAGGGAACAGGCCGGCGTTGCTGTGGGTGTTGATGCGCTTGATGCCGTCAGCAAGGCGTTTGATGAACAGGGCATCGAGTACTTTGGTTCGGGTGTTATCGAAGACAACAAAGCGCTGTTTCGTTTCTACGATGATGAAACCCAGCTCCGTGCCAAAGATGTCGCCCAGCGTGCACTGCATGATCTGCCAGAACCTCATATTATTGCACTGAACGCGGCGCCCACCACGCCGGAATGGCTGCGCTCGATTGGCGCGGAACCCATGAAATACGGTCTTGATCTGCGAGGTGGTGTGCACTTTCTGATGGAGGTCGATACCGCCAAGGCCATTGAAGATCGTGTCGGCGGCATGGAAGCTGAAATCAAGCGTATGCTGCGTGATCGCACCGACCGGATTCGTTATTCGGGGGTCGAGAAGCCTGCCGAGGGCGTCTTGAAGTTCATGTTTGCCAATGAAGACTTGCGCGATCGTGCCAAGAGCAAGATTACCGATAGCTATCGCGAGTTCGACATAATCACCGGTGAAGAGGGCGATTCGGCCTTTGTTCAGCTCACGGTCACCGATGCATCGGTAAGAGAGATGGAAGACTTCGCGGTCTCTCAGAACCTGCAGACGATTCGTAATCGAGTAAACGAACTGGGTGTGGCTGAACCGCTGGTGCAGCGGCTGGGTCGTAACCGGATCGTGGTCGATCTGCCGGGCGTACAGGATACTGCCGAGGCGAAAAAGATCCTAGGAAAAGTCGCCACGTTGGAATTTCGTATGGAGGCACAGCCGGATGCACCGCGCAGCAGCACCATTACCTATGAGTACGAAGGGCGAGACGCCGCGGTTGAAAAAGACATTATCTTAAGAGGCGACCGGGTGTTTGATGCCCAGGTGGGCTTCGATCCTGATTCCGGTCTGCCTCAGGTCAACATCACGCTCGATAGCGACGGCGGCGAACTGATGCATCGTGCCACGCGGCACAGCATTGGCCGGCGTATGGCGGTGATTTTTATCGAAACCAAGACGCGCGATAAATACGAGCTGGTTGACGGCGTCGAGATGCGCACTCAGGTGCCATACATAGAAAAGAAGGTGGTCAGCCTTGCGACTGTGCAGGCGGCCCTTGGGGTGAAGTTCAGGATTACCGGGCTTGATGCTGGTGAGGCAAGAGAGCTGGCCCTCTTGTTACGTGCTGGTGCCCTTGCGGCAGATATGTTTATTGTCGAGGAGCGCACCGTCGGTGCCTCGTTAGGGGCAGAGAATATTGAACTGGGCGCTATTTCCGTGACCGTGGGTTTGGGTCTGGTGCTTATCTTTATGCTGGCCTATTACCGGGTGTTTGGGCTGGCGGCGAATATTGCGCTCGCAACGAACCTTGTTTTACTCGTGGCTGTGATGTCGTCACTGGGTGCGACGCTCACCCTGCCGGGTATTGCCGGTATCGTGCTTACCGTCGGTATGGCGGTGGATGCCAACGTGCTCATCTTCTCTCGTATACGTGAGGAACTGAAAAATAAGATGTCGCCCCAGGCGGCGATCAATGCCGGATTCGAGCGGGCCTTTGTCACCATTATGGATGCCAACATCACGACGTTAATTGTGGCGGTGATTCTTTACAGTATTGGCACCGGGCCTGTTAAAGGTTTCGCGGTGACCTTGTCCATTGGTATTTTAACTTCCATGTTTACCGCGATTATGGGTACCCGCGCGCTGGTGAATTTCATGTATGGCGGGCGTAACGTGCAGAAGTTGCTTATCTAGGAGCCCTCAGCGAAATCATGGTGGATATTTCTAACGTCAATTTTAACTTTATGCGCTACCGTAAGATTGCGGGTGGTATCTCCGCAGGCGTGGTCGCGCTTTCTATTGTTTCTCTATTGGCGCTTCAGCTGGAGTGGGGGCTCGACTTTACCGGTGGTTCCCTGGTCGAGGTGGCCTACGAGCAGCCGGCTGATCCGCAGCGTATTCGTAATCAGCTTGATGAAGCTGGCTACGATGGTCACGTGGTGCAGTACTTTGGTTCCGATCAGGACATTCTGGTGCGGATGCCACCGCAAAAGGAGCTGACATCGAAAGAGAACGCGACCCTGGGTGATCGGATCATTGCTTCATTGCAGAAGGTTTCTGATTCTGAAGTAACCCTGCGGCGATCGGAGTTTGTTGGTCCTGCGGTGGGTGAGGAGCTGACCAATCAGGGTGGTATGGGGCTCCTTGCTGCGCTTGGTATGGTGCTGATCTATGTGGCGTTTCGGTTTCAGTACAAGTTTGCTGTTGGTGCCGTGGTGGCGCTGTTCCACGATGTGATGATTACTCTGGGTATCTTCTCGATTGTGCGCTGGGACTTTGACTTAACGGTATTAGCGGCGCTGCTTGCGGTTATTGGTTACTCGCTGAACGACACCATTGTTGTTTCAGATCGCATTCGGGAAAACTTCCGCAAGATTCGTCGGGGCAACCCCGAGGATATTATTAACACCTCTCTTAATCAGACTTTGGGCCGCACCTTGGTCACATCGTTTACCACTTTGTTGGTGTTGTTCGCGCTTCTTATTCTGGGAGGTGAGTTGATTCGTGGCTTTGCGATTGGGCTGATTATTGGTGTGATCATTGGTACTTATTCTTCGATTTATATTGCGGCGAATATGTTGATGGTGCTGGGTATTTCTAAGGATGATCTTGCTGTGCCGGTGAAAGAGGGTTTAGACGAGGATCTGCCGCAGCAGTATTAGATTATCGCGAGTCCCCAGGCCCGTAGAAAAGAGTAAGGCTTCTCCGTACCGCTGTACGTAAAAAAGGGGTCAGGTCCATTTTCCCACGACCGGGAAATTCTAAGTGTAGCCCTTGGATATTACCGGTTACTTATCAATCAGGTACCGTTTCACCAGGGGTGCCAGTGCCTTGAAGCACTTGGGGTTGCCAGCGACGACGTTGCCGGTCTTCATGTAGTTGGTGCTGCCGTCGAAGTCGCCGATCAGTCCGCCTGATTCTGTGATCATTAGTGCACCTGCGGCGATATCCCAGGGTTTCAGGTTGTGGAGCCATAGTCCATCGAAGCGGCCTGCGGCGAGGTAGGCCAGATCCAGGCAGGCACTGCCGGTATTGCGGACTTTGGTGTGTTCGTTAATCAGATGGCCGTATAGTTCGGCTTGTTCGTTCTTGAGCTCTCTGAAGGGGCCGCCTGTGCTGACTAGTGCGCCATCCAGTTCTTCTTTAGGGCTTACGCGTACTCGGTGGCCGTTAAGCTGGCATCCCTGACCGCGGCTGGCGACGAATTCTTCGTTACGCATGGGGTCAACGATGACGCCGTGTTCTAGTTTGCCGTTTTTGAGGCAGGCGATTGATATACAGAAGTGAGGTACTTGGCGCATGAAATTGAGGGTGCCGTCGATGGGATCGATAATCCATTCGTACTCGGCGTTTTCGCTGACATGATCGTTGTAGGATTCTTCACCGGTGACGGTGTGATCCGGGTAGCTCGCCTTTAACGCTTCAACGATGATGTATTCCGATTCCTTGTCGATGTTGGTCACGAAATCGTTGTGTCCTTTTTCCGATATCTTGACGAGATCCGGGCGGTCAAATCCGCGCATTATATGGGTACCGGCCTCGCGCGCAGCGCGGAGTGCAATTGTTGCCATCGGTTCCATATCGTTAACTCATTGGTCTGAATTCAGAGGGCCGCGATCATACCACGGCAGATGCGGTAAACTCTCGCTGATGGAAGCAAATCTATTCCCCAATCTGCGTATCGTTCTGGTCGAAACCTCCCACCCTGGCAACATCGGTGCGTCAGCTCGTGCCATGAAAAACATGGGTATTACTAATCTTGTTTTGGTGAGTCCGCAGCGATTTCCTGATGAGCAGGCCGTGTTTCGTGCTGTGTCTGCGGTGGATGTGGTAACTGAAGCGAAGGTGGTGGACAGTGTGGAGGAGGCTATCGCTGACTGTCAGCTTGTGATCGGTACTTCCGCAAGAGATCGGCGCATTCCTTGGCCCATGCTGGACCCGAAAGGCTGCGGTGAAAAGGTGGTGGCGGAATCTGGTGAAGGTCATGATGTGGCGATTCTCTTTGGTCGCGAAGATCGGGGGCTTTCCAACCAGGAGCTGCAGCAGTGTCATTTCCACGTGAATATTCCCACCGGGGAGGCCTATAGCTCGCTGAATCTGGCCATGGCCGTGCAGGTGATCTGTTATGAGGTTTTGCAGGCGAAATTGGCTGGCATGCCTGAGCAAAGCTGGGATATGGACTATGCCAGCGCTGCTGATATGGAACACTTATATGAGCATCTGGAAGAAACACTGATCAAGGTGGGTTTTCATGACCCGGAGAACCCGCGACAGCTGATGACTCGGCTGCGGCGTCTGTTTAACCGTATTCGGCCTGATCAGATGGAAATCGGCATTTTGAGGGGCATTCTGTCCTCGATTAATCCGCTTGATAAATAGCCGCGTACCCCAAAGTAAGTAAATAACGAAACAATCTAACAAAGCCTTGCCATTCGCTAATACCTGACTAGAATAGTCAAGTATATAGTTGATTGATTTAGTCAGGTATTGCACACTCGCGCCCCCGGGAAAGCGCGTAAAACGGTGGTTAGCGGTTGTTACGGGGGTTGTTAACGGTAAGCAGTAAACGGTTATCGGTTATCGGTAAACGAGGAAACAGATGAGATTGACAGCAAAAGGCAGATACGCGGTGACGGCAATGTTGGATCTTGCCGTGCATCAGAATGAAGGTCCGATCAGCCTTGCTGACATTTCCCAGCGTCAGGGTATTAGTCTTTCCTATTTAGAGCAGCTCTTTTCCAAGCTGCGACGCCGTGATCTGGTGGCTAGTGTACGTGGCCCTGGTGGCGGCTATCGGTTGAATCATCAGCCACAAGACATTTCAGTGGCGTCTATTGTTGATTCCGTTGATGAGAACGTGGATGCCACGCGATGTTCCGGCCGTGCAGACTGTCAGCATGGTGAGACCTGTCTGACTCATGAACTATGGGCAGACCTGTCTGATGAGATCCATGATTTTCTAAGCAAGATTAACCTCGCCAGCATTATCGAGAAGCGCGAGGTGCAGATGATTGCAGCACGTCAGGACGCGATGGCGGAAGACGCGGTGCGTTTGCCAACTGAAGAGCTGGTGTGAACGAGATAGAAAGCGCGAGAGGCGCGGAGAAGTAAATGAAGCAACCAATATATTTTGATTACGCGGCAACCACGCCGGTTGACCCGCGCGTCGCCCAGAAGATGAGCGAGTGTCTGCTGGCCGAGGGTAAGTTTGGTAACCCCGCCAGTCGTTCGCACAAGTTTGGCTGGGAGGCAGACGAGGCGGTTGAACTTGCAAGACGTCAGGTGGCCGATCTGGTGAATGCTGATCCACGTGAGATTGTCTGGACGTCTGGCGCAACTGAATCCGCCAACCTGGCGCTCAAGGGTGTGGCCCACTTTTATAAGAAAAAGGGTAATCACATTATTACCTCCAAGATTGAGCACAAAGCGGTGCTTGATTCCTGCCGGCAACTGGAAAGTGAAGGTTTTGAAGTGACGTATCTTGATCCGGCCGAAGATGGATTGGTTACACCAGAAAGAGTCGCTGAGGCGATTCGTGAAGACACGCTGCTGGTTTCCATCATGCATGTGAACAATGAAATCGGTGTGGTAAACGATATTGCTGCGATTGGCGAAGTTACCCGTGCCAAGAAGGTGCTATTCCACGTCGATGCGGCGCAAAGTGCCGGCAAGGTTGAAATAGACCTGGAGACGATGAGGATCGATCTCATGTCATTCTCGGCGCACAAGATTTACGGGCCTAAAGGCATGGGCGCACTGTATGTTCGCCGTAAGCCGCGAGTAAGACTCGAAGCGCAAATGCATGGCGGTGGCCATGAGCGAGGTATGCGTTCCGGCACACTCGCTACGCATCAGATCGTCGGTATGGGCGAGGCGTTTCGTATCGCCAAGGAAGAAATGGTCGAGGAAGGCAAACGCATTCTCGATTATCGTCAGCGTCTGTGGGATGGCCTTAAAGATATGGAAGAGGTCTATGCCAATGGCGATTTAGATAGTCACGTGCCGGGCATCATCAATGTCAGCTTTAACTTTGTGGAAGGCGAGTCACTCATTATGTCGCTGCCACAGCTGGCAGTGTCTTCGGGTTCTGCCTGTACATCTGCGAGCCTGGAGCCATCTTATGTGCTGCGGGCACTTGGTATGAACGACGAACTGGCTCACAGCTCACTGCGTTTCTCGATCGGTCGTTTTACTACCGAGGAAGATGTAGACGAAGCGATTGAGCAGGTAAGAACCGCGGTAGAAAAACTGCGCGAACTGTCACCACTCTGGGATATGTACAAAGAGGGTGTCGACATGGACAAAATTGAATGGGCGGCTCATTAGAGCCTTCAGAGGAGAGCAAGTATGCCATACAGCGATAAAGTATTGGATCACTACGAAAACCCGAGAAACGTCGGCAAGATGGACTCGGATAGTGAAGACGTGGGTACCGGTATGGTCGGCGCGCCCGCCTGTGGTGACGTGATGCGCCTGCAGATCAAAGTAGGTGATGATGGCGTTATCGAAGATGCCAAGTTCAAGACCTACGGGTGTGGTTCTGCCATTGCTTCAAGTTCCCTGCTCACCGAGTGGGTGAAAGGGCGAACCCTGGATGAAGCAGAAGACATCAAGAATACGCAAATCGCTGAAGAGCTGGCACTGCCTCCCGTTAAAATCCATTGCAGCGTGTTGGCAGAAGATGCGATCAAGGCGGCGATCGAGGATTACCGAACCAAGCACGGCGAAGAAAGCGAAGCTGCTGCGGGTTAAAAGCAGCAATAGGTAGTTACAGGTAGTACAGGTAGAGAAAAAATGGGTGTAAGTCTTACAGATAATGCAGCAAGTCACGTATCGAGTTATCTCGAAGAGCGCGGAAAGGGCGTCGGTATACGCCTCGCGGTGAAAACTACTGGCTGCTCGGGTCTAATGTACGTGCTTGAGCCTGTGGATGATCCCCAGCCAGAAGATCTCAAGTTCGACTGCAATGGCGTTGAAGTGTATGTCGACCCCAAAAGCCTCGTATATGTTGACGGCACAGAGATGGACTACGTTAAACAGGGCCTGAATGAAGGCTTCGAGTTCAAGAATCCCAATGAGTCCGGCCAGTGCGGGTGCGGTGAGTCGTTTACCGTATAACCGATTAATGTGGACTTTAATCAGAACTATTTCGAGATATTTCAGCTGCCAGTTGCGTTCGACCTGGACGTAGACGAGCTGGCAACCCGTTATCGCCAACTGCAGGCCAGTGTGCACCCCGATAAATTTGCTAGTGCGACCGAACATGAAAAGCGTCTGTCACTGCAATGGGCAACCCAGATCAATGGTGCTTACGACACCCTGCGTTCAGATCTCGCAAGAGCGATCTACCTTTTGGAATTAAATGACGTGCATATTGAAGAAAACCCCCAACTCGCGCCGGACTTTCTGATGGCGCAGATCGAGCTGCGTGAACAGCTTGATGAGATTGGTGAGGCTGATGTGCTTGATGGGTCTGATGGCTCTCTTGCCAAACTTGAGACTTTCAAGAAAGAAGTGAATCAGCACTTGGGTGACTATCGTTCAGAGTTTGCTGCTGCTTACCCCGACGATGTACCGGTTGCTCAAATGGCGGTTTATAAACTGCAGTTCCTGGGCACGCTCCGCGCCTCCGCGGACAAGCTGGAAGAGAAGCTACTGGATTACTAATGGCACTGTTACAGATTACAGAACCGGGGAAGGCACAGGATCCGCATCAGCGTAAGCGGGCTGCAGGCATTGACCTTGGTACCACCAATTCGCTGATCGCGAGTGTGCGTGGCGGGGTAACCGAAACGCTGCCGGATGAAGCAGGTGAACATCTGCTGCCGTCGGTGGTGCGCTTTACCGAAGGTGGCACGGTTGTGGGTTTGGTTGCGATGCAAGCAGCGAAAGAAGATCCCCTTAATACCATTGTTTCCGTTAAGCGCATGATGGGTCGGGGTGTTGAAGATATTAAAGGCTTGGGCGAGCGACTGCCTTATGAGTTTGTTTCTACCGAAGGTGGAATGGTCAAACTCAAGACCGACGCGGGCGAGGTAAGTCCTGTTGAGGTGTCTGCGGAAATACTAAAGACGTTAGTAGCTCGCGGCAGCGAGACGCTCGCCGGTAATCTTGACGGCGTGGTGATTACGGTCCCCGCGTACTTTGATGATGCCCAGCGCCAGGCGACCCGTGATGCGGCGCGTATTGCGGGATTACAGGTACTTCGATTATTGAACGAGCCGACTGCAGCGGCGGTGGCCTATGGCCTTGATACGGGCCATGAAGGTCTGGTTGCCGTGTACGACCTGGGCGGCGGCACTTTTGATATTTCACTGCTTCGGTTACATACAGGTGTGTTCGAAGTGGTGGCGACCGGTGGCGATTCGGCGCTCGGTGGTGATGATTTTGATCACCGTATTGCCGAGTGGATCATCAGAGAGTCAGGATATAAAGATGAGGTGAATCCTCGTCAGCTGCGGACCTTAATGATGCAGGCGCGTGGGATCAAAGAGGCCTTAAGTGATGCAGATAGCACTGAAGTGAATGTGTCCGTCGATGGGCTTGAGTTCAGCGGGCAGCTGACTCGAACTCAGATGAATGAGCTGATTGCTGACCTCGTTCAACAATCTATTAAAGCCTGCGCGCGTTCCTTGCGTGATGCGGGCGATAGTGTCAGCAAAGATAGTGTCAGCAAAGACAGTTTCAGCAAAGAAAGTGTTCAAAATGTCGTCCTGGTGGGTGGATCAACCCGGGTACCGGCCGTGCGTCAGGCGGTTACCGAGTTTTTTGGTGTCGAACCACTGTCTGATATTGACCCGGATCGGGTTGTTGCTATTGGCGCGGCGGTGCAGGCGAATATCCTGGTGGGCAATAAGCCTGAAGATGAAATGCTGTTGCTGGACGTGCTGCCTCTGTCACTTGGTCTCGAGACCGTGGGCGGGCTTGCCGAGAAAGTCATCCAGCGCAATACAGCGATTCCAATTGCACGATCGCAGGAGTTCACGACCTATAAGGACGGTCAGACCGCCATGTTGATACACGTGGTGCAGGGTGAACGGGAACTGGTATCCGACTGCAGGTCACTTGCGCGCTTTGAACTAAGAGGCATCCCACCGATGGTGGCGGGCGCAGCGCGCATTGAAGTGAACTTTCAGGTAGATGCAGATGGGCTGCTATCCGTATCGGCAAGAGAAGCAACGACCGGTGTGAATGCCAGCGTCGAGGTGAAACCTTCCTACGGCCTTAGCGAAGCGGAAATAACCGACATGCTTAAGGCATCATTTGATCATGCCAAAGACGATATTGTGGCAAGGTCACTGACCGAAGCGCGGGTAGATGCAACCCGGGTGATCGAGGCCTTACAGAATGCGCTTACCGAGGATGGCGAGCGATTGTTACAAGCTAGTGATATTGAATTACTGCAACAGGCAATCAGCGTCCTGCAGGAAGTAAGCGAAACCACTGACGCCGATGCCATCAATGAAGGCGTTGAAATGCTGGGTAAAGCCAGTGAAGAATTTGCCGCGCTGCGTATGGATGCAGCGGTCCGTAAGGCATTTGCGGGGCATAAACTCGATGAACTGGAAGAGTCCAACTGATGCCACAGATTGTATTTTTGCCCCATGAAGAACGCTGCCCTGAAGGCGCAGTGATTGAAGCCGAGACCGGTGATAAGCTGATTGAAGTCGCACTCGAAAACGGCATCGATATCGAACACGCCTGCGAGATGGCCTGTGCCTGCACAACCTGTCACGTGATTCTGCGGGAAGGGTTTGATTCACTGGAAGAGTCCGATGAAACGGAAGACGACCTGCTGGATAAAGCCTGGGGCTTGGAACCGGATTCCCGGCTCAGTTGCCAGGTATTGGTGGGCGATGAAGACCTCGTGGTTGAGATCCCGCGCTATACCATTAATCAGGTATCTGAAAATCACTAGGCGACCAGGAGGGAGAACATCATGAAGTGGACCGACACCATCGATATTGCCATCGAGCTAAGTGAAGCCCATCCAGATGTCGACCCCATCACGGTTCGCTTTACCGACTTGCAGCAGTGGGTGATGGCACTACCGGAATTCGACGACGACCCGGAACACTGCGGCGAACGTATACTCGAGGCCATCCAGATGGCCTGGCTGGATGAGCTGGACTAGTCGCTGTTGTAATGCTTTAGCGGGAGATATTTTGAAAACACGGATTGATACCCTGCCGTAAACACCACGATCAAAACAGTCGCAGTTAGTCCCAGCCACGCCACATCGTATTGGAACCCTATCGTCACCAGAATTGCCAGGACGATAGGAATTCCTGCCGAGTATGCAAAATTCACTTCAATAAGCGAGCGGCAGTGAGTGCATTCAACCCCCTTGTGCAGTTGGGACAAATCCAGCACGCCCTGGCGACATTCAGGATATTTTCTGGTTATGGATTGTTTTCCTGGCATGCTGAATTCTTGCATGACGACTAGCGGGTCTTCCACCAAACAGCTCTATTATAGATGGAGTAGCTGGTAAGAGCGCGAGATAAGTAATACTGCCCTATTGATCTGACCGCATGATGCGTGGCGAATGATCCAACTGCCGCTAGTACGGGGAGTAAGCCACCCGAGACCTGGGATACTTCCTCGTCAGTAAGTTCTCGTAAAGTCGTTGTTTGATTCATCATATTCACCTTATATTCCAAATGAGTAGTCGTGTTTGTTACCAAAAGATCTGATACTCCCATCTCACCAGGTTCACGGACGCTAGTGATGGATTAAACTCTTGTAGGAATGTTGCTAGCATTAGCGGCTTCAAACGAGGCCCGGAGTAGAACTTGATAGATTTTGAAGAACGTCACCATCCTTTCGAAGGTTGTTTTAACTTCCGTGAAATTGGTGGTTACCCCACCAAAGACGGTCGAAAGATTCGCTGGGGACGATACTTTCGCGCAGGCCGGCAAGATCGCATGACGCCCGCTGACCTCGAACGCGTCGCGGAGCTGGGTATTCGAACCCAGATCGACCTAAGAAGGCCGGATGAACTGGAAGACCAGGGTCGAGGGCCACTTGAGAATATCGGCGTTAGTTACGAATGGCATTCCGTGATTCCACCTGGCGGATCAGCGATATTGGATAAGGCCGCGGGTCAGGGCATATCCGGCGAGCGCTATTTGCGCTATCTCGACTTCGATCCTACTCCTTGGCAGAACGTATTGGGCATATTGGCCGACGCAGAAAGTCATCCACTGCTGGTGCATTGCACGGCGGGCAAAGACCGCACCGGCGTGACCACAGCCTTCCTGCTCACAATCCTTGGTGTCGAGCGCGATCTGATTGAAGCAGATTTCATACTCACTAACCGCGACCAGCCGCGCCACATAGAGTTTCTGAAAAGCAACGGACTTTCCACCGGCTCAGTAGTTCTGGGCCATGGCGTCCCCGAAGATGCCATGTCAGTCTTCCTCGACGGCATGGAAAAAGAACACGGCGGCGTACTCGAATACCTCCGCACCATCGGCATCGACGACAAAATGCAGGCCGTCATGCGTGGGGCGCTGCTGGAAGATTAGTAAGGAGCGGCCGGTTAGAGCGCGAGGCCTTGGGGGTACTTACTCGCTTCAGCGCCCCCGCAGCCCTCCCGGCTGCCCTCGCTTCCTCCGCAAGCCTGTAGTCTTGCTCCCCCAACTCGGTGCGGGGACATATGCTTGCGCGAGCAAGCACCGCCAAGGCCACTTCCGTGCTGCAAGCATCCATCACTAACCACTCCAGCTGCTGGTCAATCTCGGCGTAAGAAGCTGGAGTGAGCGGCTACCCCAGGCCCCACCCCACACTGATTACTAGCAACTTCCACACCCAGCCCCCTATAATAGCGCCCTTATTTTTCCCAGTTGGAGCAGTTAAATGGCACAGGAAAGAACACTTTCCATCATCAAACCAGACGCGGTCGGCAAGAACGCGATAGGTGACATCGTAGCGCGGTTCGAAAAGGCCGGTTTGCAGGTCGTTGCAATGCGCATGGAGCACTTGTCGGAAGACAAAGCCAAAGGTTTTTACGCAGAGCATGACGGCAAACCGTTTTTTGCTGATCTGGTCACGTTTATGACCTCCGGTCCTGTTGTTTTGCAGGTCCTGGAAGGTGAAAACGCCATTGCCGGCAATCGGGAGCTGATGGGTGCAACGAACCCTCAGGAAGCAGACGCAGGCACTATTCGTGCTGACTTTGCGGAATCTATTGATGCCAACGCAGTTCACGGTTCCGATTCGCCGACGTCGGCGGCTCGCGAAATCGACTATTTCTTCAGTGAGGATCAACTCTGCAGCAGATGACCGAAACGCCGAAACTGGACCTGCTGGGGTATACCAGGTCTGAGCTTGAAGCACTGCTCGAAGAGCTGGGTGAGAAACCCTATCGCGCCGAGCAAATACTCAAATGGCTGCATCATCGGTTTGTATCCAATTTCGACGAGATGACGGACATCAGTAAAGCGCTTCGCGCTCACTTTACGGAATTCGCGGAAATCCACGAACCGGAAGTGTTGCAGGAAAAGCATTCAAACGATGGCACTCATAAGTGGCTGCTGAAGGCCAGGTCCGGCAGCGCCATCGAGATGGTGTTTATCCCGGAGGACGGGCGCGGCACCTTGTGTGTTTCTTCTCAGGTGGGTTGTGCATTGGACTGTAGTTTTTGCAGTACCGGTAAGCAGGGCTTTAACAGTAACCTCACCGCGGGCGAGATTATTGGTCAGGTTCGTGTTGCGGTGCAGATGCTGGCAGACAAGTATCCGGACCGTAATCGGGTCGTGACCAACGTCGTGCTCATGGGTATGGGTGAACCGCTGCTTAACATGGATGCGGTTCTGCCGGCGGTCGAACTCATGATGGATGATCTGGGCTACGGCATTTCAAAGCGCAAGGTCACAATCTCCACTGCGGGGGTTGTACCAGGTATTCGCAGGCTCACGGAGCATACGGATGCATCGCTCGCTATCTCTTTGCATGCACCGAACGATGCGATTCGTGATCATCTGGTGCCAATCAATCGAAAGTATCCGATTGCAGAGCTGCTTGAGGCGTGCCGGCAATATGCCGAGAACCTAGGTGAAAAGCGTACGGTAACCATCGAATATACCCTGCTGAAAGGCATAAATGACCAGCCGGAACATGCGGCAGAACTGGCGATCCTGCTCAAGGGATTTCCGTGTAAAATCAATCTGATACCGTTTAATCCGTTTCCGGGTTCCGATTATCGTCGCCCAAGCGCTTTAGCGGTGCGCGCATTTCAGGATCGACTGGTGGATGCAGGTTTTTCGACCATGGTGCGCACAACCAGAGGCGAAGATATCGATGCCGCCTGTGGACAATTGGTTGGAAACGTCGAAGATAAGACGCGACGTCAGGCCCATTACCAGCAAATTGCGCGAGGATAGATAAATGGTCAGGAAATTTTGGTTAGTTGCTATCTTGTTGTTGGCGGGATGCGTGACGCAGACCGACACGCCGCTAAAGGAAGTCGATAAGGATGAGGTGGTGCGCCGCCAGGGTGATCTGGGTATCGGTTATCTGCGACGTGCCGAATATGGACGCGCGAAGGAAAGTCTGAGCAAGGCGCTTCAATATGATTCTCGATCCCGTCTTGCCCACACCACCTTTGGTGTTGTTTTTCAGCAGGAAGGCGAGCTGGCGCTCGCGGAAGACCATTTTAAGAAGGCGATTAAGTACGAGCCAGACCTTTCCCAGGCGCGAAATAACTATGGTGCATTTCTTTTTTCACAGAAACGCTTCAGAGAAGCCACCGCCCAGCTCCAGGTCGCCGCGGACGATCGTTTCTATGCGGCAAGGCCAGCGGTGTTTGAAAATCTCGGCCGCTCCTATATGCAGATTAACGACCTGAGTAATGCCGAGGCCTCATTCGAGCGCGCCATTGCTTTGAACCCGAACCAGGCGCGCGCATCTCTGGAACTTTCGGAGATTCGGTTCGGGCAGAAGCGCTATCCGGAGTCATTTCGTCTTTATCAGCAGCATACCAGCGTGTCGCAACAATCGGCGCGCAGTCTTTGGCTGTGTGTGCGACTGGCGGAGATTTTTTCCAACGAGAATGACAAGGCGAGTTGTGCACTGACGCTGAAGAATATATTCCCCGCCAGTCGGGAGTTTGCGCAGTACAAGCTCAGGTATGGCCCATGAGTGACTCGGTCACTGAAGAGATCCCGGTTCAAACCGCATCTGAATTACTGGTTGCTGCGAGAGAGCAGTGCGAGCTAAGTCAGCAAGATGTTGCCGATCAGCTTTATCTGACGGTCACGTTTATTCGTTATATCGATGACGGGTTATTTCACAAGATTGCCAAGCATGCGTTTATCAAGGGTTACTTAAGATCCTACTCGCGGGTCGTTGGCTTAAACGGCGATGAAGTTGTTGCACGATACGAAGAAGAATTGGAGTCTGACCATGGTGTCGATATTCGCGACGTTACGGAAGAACGGGTGGGTAGTGCTGCCCTGACGGGACCTGTATTACAGACCGGTCTGATTGGCCTCGGCGGTATTGTTGTCGTGGTGGCGTTGGTTTGGGCATTCTCCGGTAATGACGAAGAGGTATTACCCCTGGAAGAGGTGAGCGAGGCGCCTGTAGTCCCCGATGAAGCGTCTGAGATGGAGATCGTGAGCCTGCCGTCGGCCCCTGTTGTAGTTGGAAATGAAGCAGCTGAAAACCTGGCAGGTGGAGACGAAGCAGTTGAAACCGAACCTGAAGAAGTTGTGGGCGAACCCGTTCGCCAGGCGATGCGGCGTGATGATGAGAGCATCAGGGAAGCTATCAAAGCCGAGGAAGTTAACGCGGAAGCGTCAGATGCATTTTCAGAGAGTATCAAGGAAGTCACTGTTGAACGGACCTCTGATGATGCGCACGAGTACATCACGGTTGATTCCGGTGGTTTTGATCAACTAGAGTTTACGTTTACCGGTGATTGCTGGGTCGAAATTGAAGATGCAGATGGCGATTCGATATATGGTGATCTGAATCGTGATGGCGATATCCTGACGGTCTACGGCACTGCGCCATTGAAGATTCTTCTTGGTCGTGCATCGGCTGTTACACTGCGTCATAACGGAACCGAGATTGATCTGGCGCTGCATACCACCAGCGATCAGACGGCCAAACTCACTGTTGGCGGCTAACGTAGGCATATGAGACAGGAATCGACAATCAAACGCCGCAAAACCCGCCAGATCATGGTGGGGAGCGTCCCCGTTGGCGGCGATGCACCAATTTCCGTGCAGAGTATGACCAATACAGAAACAACGGACGTGCCGGCGACGGTTGAACAAATCAAGCGACTTGAAGCCGTGGGAGCAGACATTGTACGCGTGTCGGTGCCGACGATGGATGCCGCCAATGCGTTTGGTGCTATACGCAATCAGGTGACGGTGCCGCTCGTAGCCGATATTCACTTCGATTATAAAATCGCACTCAAGGTTGCTGAACTCGGCGTTGATTGCCTGCGAATTAATCCGGGAAACATTGGAAGCAAGGATCGGGTCAAGGCTGTGATATCAAGTGCACGAGATCATGGCATCCCCATTCGTATCGGCGTGAATGCGGGTTCCCTGGGCAAAGATCTGCTGCGCAAATACAAAGAGCCGAATGCGACGGCCATGGTCGAGTCGGCGAAGCGCAATATCGACATGCTCGATGCGGAAGACTTTCAGGACTTTAAACTGAGTATGAAGTCCTCGGACGTTTTTATGGCGATTGAGGCTTATCGGACCATCGCTGAACAGATAGATCAGCCACTGCATCTCGGCATTACCGAGGCAGGTGGGCTTCGATCAGGTACTGTGAAAAGCGCTGCAGGCCTTGGACTGCTGTTGATGGAAGGGATTGGCGACACCGTCAGAATATCCCTTGCGGCAGATCCTGTTGAGGAAGTGAAAGTTGGCTTTGATCTGTTAAAGAGCCTGCACATTCGCAGCAAGGGCATCAATTTGACCGCGTGTCCCAGCTGTTCGCGCCAGAACTTTGATGTGATTGGCATGGTGAACGAGCTTGAACGTCGGGTCGAAGACATTACAACGACGCTTGACGTTGCAATCATAGGCTGTATCGTGAACGGCCCTGGTGAAGCCAAGGAAGCCGACATCGGGCTGACGGGCGCGAGCCCCAATAATCTGGTTTACGAGGCGGGAAAACCACACCATAAAATTACCAACGAAGCATTGCTCGATGATCTTGAGCGAATGATTCGAGATCGTGTTGCCGAAAAGCAACAGCAACAAGAACAACTAATAGCTAAATCTTAAGACCGTGAAAATCCAAGCCGTGCGGGGCATGCAGGACTTGCTGCCCAGACAAAAGGAAATATTCCGATACATTGAAGATACCGTGCGCGGTGTCCTTGAGTCCTATGGCTACGCGGAAATTGGCGTTCCGGTGCTTGAGTCAACACAGCTCTTCAGTCGTCTGGTGGGTGAAGCGACGGACATCGTCGAAAAAGAGATGTACACCTTTGAGGACCGAAACGGCGATAGTCTGACGATGCGGCCAGAGGGCACGGTCGGCGTTGTACGCATGGGTCAGGAGAATGGCCTGCTGTTTAATCAGATTCAGCGATTCTGGTATGCGGGCCCCATGTTTCGTCACGAGCGTCCGCAAAAGGGACGGTATCGTCAGTTTGAGCAGATTGGCGCGGAATGCTTTGGTATGGGTGGCCCGGATATTGATGCGGAGCTCCTGTTTATGTGCCAGCGAATGTGGCAGGCCCTGGGAGTCTCTGACGAGATCCATCTTGAGTTGAACTCCATGGGTACTGCCGAATGTCGTGCGGCCTATCGGAGTGAGCTGGTTGCCTACCTGGAGGATCGCCGTGATGGTCTGGATGAAGATAGTTTGAGGCGTCTGGAGACCAATCCGCTGCGCATTCTGGATAGCAAGGTACCAAAAACACAGGAGCTGCTGGCGGATGCACCGACGCTCACCAATTTTCTGGATGAAGAATCACAGGCGCATTTTGACCAACTGCGTCGTGTACTGGACCAAAAACAGCTTCCTTACCAGGTGAACCCGTCAATTGTCCGCGGGCTCGATTATTACAATAAAACCGTGTTTGAATGGGTGACCGATTCCCTGGGGGCTCAGGGCACGGTATGTGGGGGCGGCCGATACGATGGTCTGGTCGAGCAGGTGGGCGGAAAGGCCACGCCTGGCGTCGGTTTCGCGATGGGTCTGGATCGTTTGGCGATGATGCTGGACGACAAATTTGAATCAACCGCGGGTGCTGATGTCTATATCGCATCGCTCGGTGAGACAGCCAGGGCATATGCGCTCTTGCTTGCTGAGGATATTCGAGGCAACCTTGGGCACGGCAAAGTGGTCGTGCACTGTGCCGACGGAAAATTGAAGAGCCAGATGAAGAAGGCAGACGCCAGTGGTGCGCGTGTTGCGATCATCATCGGTGAAGAAGAAGTTAGTAAGGGGGAGGTTACGGTTAAACATCTGCAAACCGGCGAACAGCAGTCGGTAAGTGCGGAGGGGTTAATTGGTCATCTCTCGGAGATTCTAGCAGGCGGCTGAAAGCGGCCTGATAGACCGATACATGGATGTATCGGCCGCAAATCAGCGACATAGTCGTTGATTTGGCGCGAGCGGGCTGAGGCCCGCGACTTTGAAAAAGTGCAGGACAGCACTTTTGTGTAAATAGATAGGAGTAGAAGTGGCAGAAACAGACGAAGAACAAATAGAGGCAATAAAAACCTGGTGGTCAGAGAATGGCAATTCACTGGTTATCGGTGTGGTCGTAGCCCTTGCGGGGGTATTCGGCTATCGAGCCTGGGAGAACAGCGTTAGTGAGGCTGCCGAGGCTGCCTCGTCACTCTATGAGAGCATGGCCAGTGCAGTGGTTGGGCAGCAGATAAGTCAGTTGCCCGGCGAGACACTGGCGTCAACCCGAGCACTGGGGAATCAGCTAAAGATCGACTTTCCGGATTCAGCCTACGCACACTTTGGTGCACTTCATATGGCAAGGATTGCGGTTGAGACTGATGATCTGGAGTCCGCAGAGACAGAGCTCCGCTGGATGCTGGATAACGATGTTGCCGAAACGCTGGAACCTATCGTTCGGATGAGGCTGGCGCAGGTCGTTGCTGCTCAGGGCCAGTTGGAACAAGCGTTGCTCGTATTACCGAGCGATCAAAATGTTGGGGAGCACACATCTTCCTGGCATGAGGTCAGGGGCGATATCTACTACCAGCTTGAAGATATGAACGCGGCTCGTGATGCATATCAGATTGCCGTGAACGCGGTGGCCGAAGGAAGCCCCAGGCCGGTACTTCAGGCTAAGCTGGAAGATCTAACCTACGTGGAAGAGACCCAGGACGAAGGATGATGCGTACTGCGCTACTCGCACTGATCTTAGTCGCTATTCTGCCAGGTTGTGCCTGGCTCAAAGGCATTACAAGTCTTGGCGAAGAGGATGAGTCTGTAAAACCCAGAGAACTGGAGTCCTTTAAGAAGGAAGTGGATCTCAAGCAGCGCTGGAGCACCAAAATAGGTAAAGGTACAGCAGACAGAGCGATAAGGCTGGTTCCCGCGTTATCTGATAACAGGATATTTGCGGCGTCTGCGAATGGTTCGGTCAAAGCGTTGAACACCTCCAATGGACGTAAAATCTGGGAAGTAAACATCCTGAATTACTACCAGGGTGCAGAACGCGCTAATGCTTTTGCCAAAGATGTAGACGTAATAACGGGCGGCGTTGGTGTTGGTGAAGGCATGTTGGCTGTGGGTTCCGCGGCAGGAGAAATCATCGTCATGAATCAAAGCGATGGCACGCTTGCCTGGCGGGCGCGGACCAGCAGCGAGGTATTGTCGCGACCCCAGATTGACCGTGATTTAGCGGTTGCACACACTATTGATGGGAAGATCACCGCCTATAACGCGCTTGACGGCGAGCGTCTGTGGGTTTATTCCATGACCCTGCCATCCTTAAGTCTGCGTGGTACTGCAACACCAATTGTAACGTCACAGTTTGTTGTTGGTGCGTTTGCCAACGGCAGATTCGCGCTGCTCAATCGGGAGTCCGGACTGGCTGCGGTCGATCGGGCCATTGGCCTTGCCCAGGGCAAGAGCGATCTGGAACGTCTGGTAGACATCGATGGCAATATGGTCATCGATGGGCAACGTCTCTATATCGCCGGGTTTCAAAGTAACATCATCGCGGTGAACCTGAATACAGCGCAGATTGAATGGGGGAAAGAGAGTTCCAGTGTGGTCGGGCTTGGCGAAGGCTTCGGTAATATCTATGTCGGCGGAGCCGACGGTGTCATCAGTGCATACGATGCGCTCAGCGGAAAGCCTGTTTGGGAAATCGACTCCCTCACTAACCGGGATATTACAACGCCGGTAACGGCGAGTAGCTATGTTGTGGTAGGGGATTTTGAAGGTTATCTACACGTCATTGCACAATCTGACGGGCGCTTTGTGGGTCGTCGCAAAGTTGACGGCAATGGGCTTTACTCGCCTGCTGTTGCGGATGGTAATCGAGTTTACGTGATGGGTACGAGCGGTAGCCTTTCAGCATACGACATCCAGTAGGGCAGCAAGCTCTTCTCCTGAAATTCACCACCGTGCCTCTAGTTTCTTTGCAGGAAATTTTTTTCATAATGGTTTCCTTTGGAATGTCGCTTCTCCTCGTGCAGAATCAGAACTTTGTGGACAGAAACTAGCTCATGCTTCCTGTTATTGCCCTCGTTGGACGTCCCAACGTCGGAAAATCAACATTATTTAATCGTCTAACCAGATCCAGAGATGCACTTGTTGCCAGCTTTCCGGGGCTGACCCGTGACCGTCAGTATGGTCAGGGGGCACTCGGTGACCTTGACTACGTGATAGTCGATACGGGTGGTCTTACAGATGAGAAGGGTGGTATCGATAAACCTATGGCAGATCAGGTCATGCAGGCGATCGCTGAAGCAGATGTGATTGCTTTTATGGTTGATGCTCGGGACGGCAGGATAGCGGGCGATGAGACGATAGCTGAAATGTTACGGCAGCAGAGGGTGCCGGTCCTGCTGGTCGTCAACAAGATCGATGGCCAGGACCCTGACATGGCGGCGTCAGAATTCTATTCTCTTGGGTTCGGTGACCCGGCTTACATTTCCGCCAGCAATGGTCAGGGGGTGACGCAGTTTATTAACGAAAATGTTGCGAGCTTCCCGGGGTTGGATGCCGAGGTGTCCGAGAGCACAGAGGAACCAGGCATCAAGATCGCGGTTGTTGGTCGCCCGAACGTCGGAAAATCGACATTGGTGAATCGCCTCCTGGGCGAGGAGCGAGTCGTTGTCTTCGATGCGGGGGGAACGACAAGAGACAGTGTGTATATACCGTTCGAACGAGATGGAGAACGCTACACGTTGATTGATACGGCAGGTGTTCGCCGTCGCGGCAAGGTGGCAGAGAGCATCGAGAAGTTCTCCGTTATCAAGACCCTTGATGCGATCTCCGATGCTAATGTCATCGTGTTGATGATCGACGCAAGAGACGGAATCGTTGAACAGGACCTTCATCTGCTGGGTCACGTTCTTGATACCGGCCGCGCGCTGGTCATCGCAATCAATAAGTGGGATGGTCTTGCCAGGGATGAACGTGATCGAATTCGCTCTGAGTTGGAGCGGCGCCTGACCTTTATCGATTTTGCGAAAATTCATTTTATTTCAGCAATGCATGGTTCGGGCGTGGGCAATCTCTATGGTTCGATCCATCGGGCTTACGAGTCGGCAACCCGCGGCATCAAGACCTCGGATCTCAATCTTATTCTTGAGCAGGCGGTGAATGATCATCAGCCACCCCTGGTGCGAGGGCGCCGTATCAAACTACGTTACGTCCATCTTGGTGGTAACAATCCTCCCGTCATCGTGGTGCATGGTAATCAGACTGATGCAGTGCCCGCGTCGTACAAGCGTTATCTGGAACATCGATTTATTGACGCACTGGAACTAGAAGGCACGCCAGTTCGGCTGGACTTCAAAACCGGTGACAATCCTTTTAAAGGGCGAAAGAATCAGTTGAATCGCCGTCAGGTTTCCCGCAAAAGACGTCTGATGGATCATGTGAAGAAACAGGAACGTCGACGCAAGCGTCGGCGTTAGAAAGGCGTGCGATCAGTCGGCCAGGAATAGTGCGGGGTCTACTCGCGCGTTGTTGAGGCTGACACCCCAATGCAGATGCGGTCCCGTGACTCGACCAGTCTGCCCGACCTTGCCGATTAGTTCACCTGCATCGACGGTATTCCCCAGTTCGACATCGATACTGCTTAGATGACAATACATGGTGACAAGACCCTGGCCATGATCTATCAAAATAGTGTTCCCGTTGAAAAAGTAATTGCCCATGGCAACGACGATGCCGGCGGCGGGAGAAACAATGGGCGTACCTTCCGGCGCTGCGATGTCCATACCACTATGAGGGTTTCTGGGTTGTCCGTTTAATACGCGACGCAGCCCGAACGAGCTGGAGCGGGGGCCATCCACCGGTGATTGAAAGTCTGTATTTGGCGTGCTGTCCGCGTCAAAGTGCAGGAAAGCTGAATCCATCGCCTTACGTTCCCCGCCAATACGTTCCAGATCTTCCGGCAGTGGGTTTACCTGCCGCCGGTTTTTAATGGTCAGATGCTGGGTTTCGTATTCATGTGGGCTTACCTTGAAAGCGATACGCCTTTTACCCGAGATGATCTCGTATTCACCTGGTTTGGTTGATAGCGGAATCCCGACAATCGCATAGGCTTCATCGGATGTTGCCAACGTCATGACCCGTTTGCCGTTATATTTTGTTGGTTCTGCAATGCCGATGGGGATAACGGCGATGCCCCCTGGTACAGGATGATGTTCGGGAAGCCCAAAGGCTTGCGCAGTCCAGAGTAATGAGCAGATCAAAAGGAAGGTGGCGCCAGGTGATCTAGTCATGGGTGTCTTTGACCTCCGCGGTCAGTGCCCCCTGCTGCAAACGTACGTTGATCAGATCTCCCTTCGTGACGCTTTCCGCGCTGGTGATCACTTTTTTAGGGGACCCGGAAGGGCTGGCGATTGCATAGCCTCGCTCCAGTGTGGCAAGTGGGCTCAGGGTATCCATCTTCTGTGCAAGAGAATGCAATTTGTTCGTGTCGTTCACCACTTTCTTGTCTATCGCGGCGGCGAGCTTTTGTTGCAGCTGTTCGATTTTGCGTTCCGTTTCTTCAAAACGCGATTTGTTCAGCAATCGAAGTTCCAGATTGTCCAGTCGCTGGCTCAATTCCTGTAGCCGCTGTCCAGGGTGCCGCATCCGCTTTGACAGGTGGCCCAGGTGGTTCTGATGGGTCGACAGTAGTGCGCCAAAGCGCGATGCCAGTCGTTCCTGGGTCCCACGAATTGCATCTGACCAATCCCGCTGATCAGGGCTCACCAGCTCCGCGGCGGCAGAGGGTGTGGGTGCACGCAGGTCAGCAACAAAGTCGGCAATAGATACATCAGATTCATGACCGATGGCGGATACAACGGGTACATCGCTTGCGGCAATTGCCCGGGCCACGCTTTCAGTATTGAAGGCCCAGAGGTCTTCCAGTGAGCCGCCGCCCCGCGCGACCAGTAATACGTCGAATGGATTGGTTTCATAGGCATTCGCGAAAGTCAGCGCCTGGGTAATCTGATCCGTGGCTTCATTGCCCTGGACCTGCACCGGCAGGATCGAAACCTTAATGGCGGGAAAGCGCCGGCCAAGGATATTGATGATGTCGTGTACTACAGCGCCGGTGGGTGAAGTGATAATGCCGACTTGCTGAGGCAGCTCAGGAATAGGTTTCTTGTTGGCTTCATCGAACAATCCTTCCTGTTGCAGCTTCGCTTTGAGTGCTTCATAGGCGCGCAGCAGGGCACCGTCGCCGGCGTCTTCCAGGTGATCGGCGATGAGCTGGAATTCTCCGCGACCCTCGTAGAGGCTGATTCGCCCGCGGATGACGACCTGCAGGCCGTCTTTTGGTTTTACCCGTTGTAGCTGGTTACGATTGCGGAACATGGCGCAGCGGAGTTGGGCCGAGGAGTCTTTGAGCGTGAAGTACCAGTGTCCGGAAGAAGGCCTGGCGAAATTCGAAATCTCACCTTCCACCCATACCATCGGAAATTCACCTTCCAGCACGCGGCGGGCACTGCGGTTGAGTTCCGATACCGAGATTACTGTTCTATTAATTCCGCCGCTGGCGCTTCTATTTATGTCGCTAGATTGCATCAGTGCATGATAGCGTGAACCTTGGGTGCGAGGTAGCGCCTGCGGCTTGTGTAAGTTTGCGGCTATTGTAAAGAGCACCTGTGTTAAGCGGTTTATGCGGCGAGGGATTCCAGTATAATGCAGCGCTTTCACGCGAGGGCAACCATGAGTCAGGATATCCATCAGGAAAAAATCCTTATCCTGGACTTCGGTTCCCAGTACACCCAGCTGATTGCGCGACGCGTTCGTGAAATTGGCGTCTACTCAGAAATCCAGCCCTATGACCTGTCGACAGACGTGGCGAAAGCGTTTGCTCCGACCGGCATTATCCTGTCCGGCGGACCTGATTCAGTCACCGTAGACGACACCCTGCGTGCGCCTGACTATGTATTTGAATTTGGCGTACCGGTGCTCGGTATTTGTTATGGCATGCAAACCATGGCGAAGCAGCTTGGTGGTGAGGTCGTAGGCTCCAGTCATCAGGAGTTTGGCTATGCGAGGGTGCTGGTCAATGAAACGAGCGCGCTGCTGGATGGCATCGAGGATGTGTTTGAGTCCGGTACCCCGGCACTGGATGTGTGGATGAGCCATGGGGACAAGGTTGTTGCGCTCCCGGACGGCTTCAAGGGAGTTGCCAGCACAGATACGACCGAGTTCGCAGCGATGAGCGACGAGAGTCGTCGTTTTTATGGTGTGCAGTTTCATCCTGAGGTTAACAACACGCTTCAGGGACTGCCGATCATGCAACGTTTCGTGCTCGACATCTGTGAGTGCCAGGGACTATGGACGCCAGCCAATATTGTAGAAGAAATCATCACAGACGTTCGTGCCCGGGTTGGCAGTGACCAGGTGCTGCTTGGATTATCCGGCGGTGTTGATTCGTCGGTCGTGGCGGCACTGCTGTCGCGGGCGATCGGTGATCAGTTGACCTGTGTATTTGTTGATAATGGACTCTTGCGCCTCAACGAGGCAGAGCAGGTAATGGCGATGTTTGGCGAAAAGGCAGACAACGCGTTTGACCTGAATATCGTTGCTGTGGATGCTGAAGAACGCTTCCTGGGGAAACTCAATGACATCGAAGATCCGGAGGCCAAGCGTAAGATCATCGGCAATACGTTCATTGATGTCTTCGAAGAAGAATCCAACAAACTGACGAATGTTAAGTACCTTGCCCAGGGAACAATCTATCCGGACGTTATTGAGTCTGCCGGTAACAATAATAGTAAGGCGCAGGTAATCAAGTCGCATCACAATGTGGGCGGCCTGCCGGATTACATGAAACTCGATCTGATTGAACCGCTACGCGAGTTGTTCAAAGACGAAGTGCGCCGTATCGGCCTTCAGCTGGGCCTCTCCCAGGAGATCGTTTTTCGTCACCCGTTTCCTGGTCCCGGCCTGGGCGTGCGGATTCTGGGCGAGGTCAAAAAGGAATATGCGGATTTGCTGCGTCAGGCCGACCACATCTTTATTGAAGAACTCTACAACGCGGATTGGTACGACAAGGTAAGCCAGGCGTTTGCGGTATTCCTGCCGGTGAAGTCTGTCGGTGTCGTCGGCGATGCCAGGCGCTATGAGTACGTCATTGCGCTGCGCGCGGTGGAGACCATCGACTTCATGACAGCACGCTGGGCCCAGTTGCCCTATGAGCTACTGGAAACTGTGTCCACCCGAATTATCAACGAGATCAGCGGTGTCTCGCGTGTAACCTACGACATTTCGAGTAAACCCCCCGCGACCATCGAGTGGGAGTAGTAACCCTTGGGTTTATTTGAACGATTTCTGACTATCTGGGTAGGCTGTTGTATCGCCGCCGGCGTTCTGCTCGGTAATGTTTTCCCCCGGGGTATTCCAGATCATTGCGTCCATTGAATATGCACACGTGAATCTTGTCGTGGCCGTACTCATCTGGGTGATGATCTACCCGATGATGGTTCAGGTCGATTTTGCGGCGGTGCGACATATCGGTGATAAGCCCAGGGGGCTCATTCTGACGCTGATCGTCAACTGGCTGATTAAGCCGTTTACGATGGCCGTCCTTGGTTGGTTATTTTTTCGATATGTCTGGGCCGATTTTGTAGATCCGCAGACTGCCAGCGAATACATCGCGGGTATGATTTTGCTGGGCGTTGCACCGTGTACGGCGATGGTGTTTGTCTGGAGTCAGCTCACCAAGGGTGATCCCAACTACACGCTGGTCCAGGTTTCCGTAAACGATGTGATCATGATATTTGCGTTCGCGCCGGTAGCTGCTTTTCTGTTGGGGTAAGTGATATCGCGGTTCCCTGGGAGACACTGCTACTCTCGGTGGTACTTTACGTGTTGCTGCCACTGGTTGCCGGCTATTTCACGCGTCGCTTGCTTGAGAAACATCGGGAGGAGGGCATCGAAGGTTTTGTTGCGCTGCTGAAACCCTGGTCCATTGTTGGGCTGCTGGCGACGGTTATTCTGCTCTTCGGTTTTCAGGCGCAGAAAATCATCGATCAGCCGGAGGCGATTGGCATGATTGCGGTGCCGTTGCTGCTGCAGACCTATGGCGATATTCACCATCGCCTACATCGCTGCAATTTTCCTGAAGCTGCCGCACACCATCGCGGCACCGGCTTGTATGATTGTCACGTCAAATTTCTTTGAGCTTGCGGTGGCGGTAGCCATTTCTCTTTTCGGCCTGAATTCAGGCGCTGCACTTGCGACCGTTGTCGGGGTTCTGGTAGAAGTGCCGGTGATGCTTTCCCTGGTTGCCTTTGCGAATAAAACGAGACATTGGTTGCCTGAGGATTGATGGCAATTTGCCTGTGTCTTCTGGTGAGGTAAACTGGTAGCAGGAAAACCGGTCCAGGTACTTATGCTGGGAAAACTTATAGCGCTAGTGTATTTCGTTCTGATGGTGGTATCGCCACTGCAAAGCTTTGCCTGTGAAATGCTTACGCCCGAGCCTATGGCAGAGTCTGTTCAGAGTATGGACATGTCAGACTGCCATAAGAAGAAGCAAGCAGAGGAATCTCAGAGTATAGATTGCATGCTGACGTGTATGCACTGCGCCGGGTCGGTCGCGTCATACAGTGACCAAATAACCCCAGTTTCCATAGCTCACGATACTTTATTGAATGACGGTCTTCCCCGTATTCTTCCACCTCACAATTCTGACCTCCTAAGACCACCTATCGCCTAAACATTTTGCGCCACAGGTTTGCTGTGGCTTTGTGAATCTGCTGGATTTTTTACCAGCAATTTACCGCAATATTTGTTGGAGGTGATCATGGCGTTTGCCAGTAAACCACATAGAACCATTACACTGGTTCTGTTAACGATGCTGTTTAGTGCTTTGGCCCAGGGGGCTGACTCACTCGGTATCACCGAAGCTGTTGATACGGCTATTTCGAGCAATCCGGGGCTCGCTCAGCTCAGAGAGAAACATGCCGCGTTCCGGGAGGTCCCGTCGCAGGTCGGTACGTTACCCGACCCGATGGTCAGTCTGAATGCAATGAACTTTCCGGTCTCCGGTTTTCATCGCCGGCAGGAGCCGATGACTCAGGTGCAACTGGGAGTCATGCAGGCTTTCCCGTTTCCGGGAAAGTTATCTCTCCGGAAAGAAGCAGCTGAGTTTGATGCCATTGCCGTAGGGCACAGCGTTGATGACTTGAGGGTGCAACTTGTTGCTGACGTCAGAATGACCTGGTGGCAGATCTACTATCTGGATAGAGCGCTGGAAACGGTGAAGAGCAATCAGCAGCTGTTTCGGGAATTTATTGACATCACGCGAAAGAAGTACGAAGTCGGTATCGGTTTACAGCAGGATGTATTGCTGGCCCAGCTCGAACTATCGCGACTGTTCGATCAGCAGGTTCAGATTGAGGCCATGCGTACGCAGCAGGCGATTGCACTTAATGTGCTGATGGACAGACCAGAATCGGTAGAGGTGACGCTGTCGCCATTAGCGGGCCAGCAACTGAATGAGCTGCAGAATAAGAAGGTCTACTTCCAACTGGCAGAATCACGACCGCTGCTCATGAGGCAGAAGGCCCAGGCAGATGCAGCTAAGGCCAGGTTGGCGAGCGCGGAGAAAGATCACCTGCCGGATTTCAACGTTGGCGTGAGCTACGGCGACCGTCGTGGAGATAATCCGAACGGCAGTTCTCGAGATGATTTCTTTTCTGTCATGGTTGGCGTGAAGATTCCGCTTTACGCCAGCAGAAAGCAGGACAAGGCGCTCAGTCAACGCACGCACGAATCGCAAAGTGCGATGTACGCAACGACTGATACGCGCGGCCGGATCTACGGTGCCATCACCAAATTCATGACAGCCTATGGGCAGGCGTCGGATCGATTCGATCTCTTTAAGACGTCGATTATTCCTCAGGCGACCCAGACCGTTGAATCGATGATTGGGGGCTATCAGGTAAATCAGGTCGACTTTCTTAATCTGGTCAGAGCGCAGATCACACTTTTGAATTACGAATTGCAGTATTGGCGCGCCTACAGCGATGCCAAGCGATCCCTGGCGGCTCTCGAAGGCGCCGTGGGGGGAGGAGATGTTTATGAATAAGAGCACACTAATCGTAGCCGGGATAACGCTGCTACTGGGAATTGGACTGGGCTACTGGTTATCGCTAGGGCCGGAAGAAAAAGCAGGTGAAGAACCCGAAAGGAAGCCCCTCTATTATCGGAACCCAATGGACCCGACCATCACGTCCCAGACACCGGCACAGGATTCCATGGGGATGGACTACATTCCGGTCTATGAGGAAAGCAAGGAAGAGGAACGGGAGGTACTTTTTTATCGAAACCCAATGAATCCCGATATTACTTCGCCCACGCCAGCGAAGGACTGGATGGGCATGGATTATATTCCGGTCTATGCGGATGCTTCGGTCGAGGCCTCGGGTACGGTAAATATCGACCCGGTTGTTGTACAGAACATCGGTGTCAGAACTAAGCCTGTTGTTCGCAAAGATATCAGTCGGACCATTCGCGCTGTTGGTCGTGTCGATGTGAATGAAGAGAAGATCACTCGATTACATCCGAAAGTAGAAGGATGGGTCGAGGAGATATTCATTGAAACTACCGGTGAGCTCGTCGAGGTTGATGACATGCTGATGGGTTTCTATTCCCCCAAACTGGTGGCCAGCCAGCAGGAGTATGTTCTGGCGTTGGCAGGGCGCGGCTCTCTGGGTAGCAGTTCCATAGAAGAGGTTAAACGGGGCGCCGACCAGTTGCTGCAAAGCTCGCTTGAGCGGCTGCGGTTTTTTGATGTCCCGGAGCATCAGCTTCGCGAGCTCGAGGAGACCCGTAAGGTTAAGCGCAGCCTGCATATTCATTCTCCTGTAGCTGGGACTATCATCAATGTCGGTGTCAGGCAGGGGCAATACATTACGCCGCAAACCGAGATCTACCAGATCACAGATTTAAGTGAGGTCTGGGTATATATCGACGTGTACGACTATGACTTGCCCTGGGTCAGGATGGGTGACAAGGTTGAGTTGACCCTTGCCAGCCTGCCAGGCGAAGTCTTTACCGGCGTGCTGTCCTACATCTTTCCCTATGCGGAAGCGAATACACGGACGACGAAACTCAGAGTCGGTTTTGATAATCCGGAGTACCGGCTGCGCCCAGAGATGTTTGCCGATGCACTCATTCACGCCGACCCATTGGAGGATGTGCTCGTTATCCCTTCTGAAGCAGTCGTCAGGTCAGGTGAGGGTACTCAGGTGTTTGTCATGCGGGGAGAGGGTAAGTTTGAACCGCGGGATGTGTCATTGGGTATTGCTTCAGGGAATGAAACGGTCGTTCTTAGGGGCGTGTCGGAAGGGGAGCAGGTGGTTGCCTCTGCACAGTTCCTGATTGATTCCGAGTCAAAGTTAAAAGAGGCCACCGCCAAGATGCTTGAGGTAATGCGCGGTGAATCGGCGCCCTCCAAGGAAGCCGAGATGCCGATGGAGCACCATCATCATGATTAGTGCGCTCATTAACTACTCCCTTCGAGATCGTGCCATGGTGGTGCTTGTCGCGTCATTGATCGCCGTGATGGGGTACCTGGCGTACCGCACGACGCCACTGGACGCCATCCCGGATCTGTCAGACGTACAGGTCATTGTTTTTACCGAGTACCCGGGGCAGTCGCCCCAGGTTGTTGAAGACCAGGTCACCTATCCTTTGACCACTGCAATGCTGGCGGTCCCGAAAACGACGGTGGTTCGCGGCTATTCATTTTTTGGCTTCTCGTTCATCTACATCATCTTTGAAGACGATACCGAGATGTACTGGGCGCGTTCACGGGTTCTTGAAGCACTGAATTATGTGAGTAATCGGCTGCCGAGTGGGGTTACGTCGACTCTGGGTCCGGATGCAACAGGGGTAGGCTGGATATATGAATACGCGCTGGTTGATAGAAGCGGTAGGCACGACCTTGCCGATCTGCGATCTATTCAGGACTGGTATCTGCGATACCCGCTGCAGACCGTCGATGGTGTGGCTGAAGTTGCTTCGGTAGGCGGCTTTGTAAAGCAGTACCAGATTGAAGTTGATCCCAATGTGCTCTACCGGTTTGGTATTTCCCTCGAAAAAATAAAGACGGCCCTGAGGATGTCGAACAACGATGTCGGCGGCAAGCTGGTTGAGCTCGGTGAGACGGAATATATAGTGCGCGGGCTTGGTTACATTGAGTCTGTTGAAGATATTGAGAGCATCCCGGTTGGCGTTGGCAAGAACGGCACCCCAATACGCCTGAAAGACGTTGCGACGGTGCAGCTGGGACCTGAGCTTCGACGTGGTCTCGTCGACCTCAACGGTGAAGGTGAAGTTGCCGGCGGCGTGGTCATCATGCGATTCGGTGAGAATGCGCTGGAGACAATTAAGGCCGTAAGAACGAAGCTTGAGGATCTCAAGAAAGGACTTCCCGAAGGCGTTGAAATTGTTCCCGTCTATGACCGTGGCGATCTGATTGAACGCGCGGTCGCCAGTCTAACCTCGTCGCTGCTGCAGGAGCTGGTGGTTGTCAGCATTTTGGTCATTGTCTTCCTGCTACACGCTAGGTCGGCGTTTGTCGCCATCATTACTGTACCCCTCGGTATATTGATCGCTTTAATCATCATGAGGTTTCAGGGCCTTAACGCGAACATCATGTCGCTGGGTGGTATCGCTATTACTATCGGCGCTATGGTGGATGGCGCGATCGTGATGGTGGAGAACGCACACCGTCGTCTGGCCCTGGCGGTGGAGAGTAAAGGAGGGCAGCTAACCTCCAGCGAGCATTGGGACACCATCGGTAAATCTTGTCGTGAGGTCGGTCCGGCGCTGTTCTTTTCGTTACTCGTGATCGCGGTATCTTTCATACCCATATTTACCATGCAGGCTCAGGAGGGAAGACTCTTCAGTCCGCTCGCCTTTACCGCGACGTATTCCATGGTTGCGGCGGCCATTCTGGCGGTAACCCTGGTGCCCGTCATGATGGGATATCTGTTGCGCGGCCGGATAATGGCAGAAGCAAGCAATCCACTAAACCGTGTGCTGCACGCGTTACACACCCCGGCACTAAAGCTGGCAGTGAGATTCAGGGGTCTGACCCTGGTGTTGGCGGCGCTTCTGCTGCTCGCGACCTATTATCCTTTGTCGAGGCTGGGGAGTGAGTTCATGCCGCCGCTCGATGAAGGCGACATCCTGTATATGCCGACCACGTTCCCGGGCATTTCGATTACCAAGGCCAAGGAGCTACTGCAGCAAACCGACAAGATCCTGGCGACTTTTCCTGAAGTCCATCACGTATTCGGCAAGGTTGGCCGCGCGGAAACGGCGACCGATCCTGCGCCGCTGGCGATGATAGAGACGACCGTACGCCTCAAGAGTCGGGAAGAGTGGCCTGACCCGACCATGACGACCAAAGATCTCATGAACAAGATGGATCAGGCGATAAGAATACCGGGGCTCGCCAATACCTGGACTATGCCGATTAAAGCCCGCATCGATATGTTGTCGACCGGGATCAAGACGCCCGTTGGTATTAAAGTCTCCGGGCCTGACCTTAATGTGTTGCAACAGATCTCGGGTGACATCGAACAGGCAATGAAGACACACCCGGATACGCTGTCTGCCTTTGGCGATCGCGGGGTGGGAGGTTACTACCTTGATATTAAGATCGACCGGGAACAGGCGGGTCGCTACGGATTGACGGTGGGCGCGATTCAGAATGTCGTGCAGAGTGCGATCGGTGGTATGAATATTACCGAGACTGTTGAAGGCCTGGAGAGGTATCCGGTCAGCATTCGCTATCCGCGAGCACTGCGAAGCGATCCTGAGGCATTGCGACGTGTGTTGATTCCGACGCCGGCCGGTAATCAGATCCCATTAGGGCTGGTGGCAGAACTGGAGTTCAACCGCGGCCCGCCCGTGATTAAAAGCGAGGACGCGAGGACTAATGCCTGGGTCTATATCGACATTGCCACCTCGGATATCGGTGGCTATGTCGCGGAAGCCAAACGGTTAATCGATGCGGAAGTTGAAATACCGCCTGGATATACGATTGCCTGGTCCGGGCAGTTTGAGTATATGGAAAGAGCAGTGGCACGATTGAGTATCGTCACGCCGCTCACCCTGTTGCTTATCTTCTTGCTGCTATACCTTAACTTCAGAAATATTGTTGAGCCGGTGGTTGTCATGATATCGATTCCCTTCGGGTTGATTGGCGGCATCTGGCTCATCTATGCCAACGACTACAATATCTCCGTTGCAGTTGCGGTTGGCTTTATCGCGTTGGCGGGAATGGCAGCGGAAATCGGCGTGCTTGTGCTGAGCTTCATCAATCAGGAACTGGATGCGAGACGCTCTGGCAATCCATTGAGTACAGAAGCGATAAAAGAGATTGTTGTTACCGGGACATCTCGTCGCGTGAGGCCGGTTGTGATGACTGCTGTGTCGACCATGGCGGGGCTGGTGCCGATTATGATGAGTACCGGTACCGGTTCCGATGTCACCCATCGGATAGCGGCGCCCATGTTAGGCGGCATGCTGAGTGTGATGTTGCTGAATCTGGTTGTGCTGCCGGTGATCTATAGCTATGTGTTGCAGCTAAGAGAAAGGAACGTGTCCTCACGCGTGTCACTGAGGAAAGTTCTGTAGAATAGGGGTTGAAGGAGAAGCGCCATGGTTTGCCACGATGATTGTTGCGGTAGTGATTTTGACATGCGTCAGAAGGATACGCTGGTCAAAGTCCTTGTTATCAATGCAGTCATGTTCGTGGTTATTATGGCTGCTGCCCTCTACGCCAGTTCAACGGCATTACTGTCAGATAGTCTGGATAACCTCGGTGACGCGCTGACCTACGGTTTGAGTTTGTACGCGGTATTCCATGGTGCGGGCACTAAAGCAAAAGTCGCGCTGTTTAAAGGCGGGCTGATCTTTCTGGCGGCGTGCCTTGTTGCCATGCAGGTTGCTTACCGACTGGCTAATCCCGTGCTGCCCTCCTACGACGTAATGAGTGTCGCCAGTATCGCGGCTTTATGTGCCAACGGGCTCTGTCTCTATCTGCTGTGGCAACACAGGCACGAAGACATAAACATGAGTTCAGTATTCGAATGCTCTCGGAATGACATCGCTGTAAACCTGTCCGTTATTATCGCAGCGGGAGGTGTGTGGTTCTTCAACGCTGCATGGCCCGACCTAGTTGTTGCCTCCTTGCTGGTGATTCTGCTCCTTAACTCCTCTGCACGAGTCATTAAAGGCGCCTGGAGCGAGATCACACTGCAGCGTGTTGACGCGAGCGCTTAGGGACCTTCGTGAGTGTCTCGGACGACCCGGCGCTGTATATGCGAGAGGCCTATGCGCTGGCATTGAAGGCTCGCGAGTTAGACGAGGTACCCGTAGGGGCGGTAATTGTTAGGGATGACAAGATCATTGGTCGGGGCTTTAACAAAACACTCACCAGTGGTGACCCCACTGCTCATGCGGAGGTGGTTGCCCTGCGTGATGCGGCGCAAAACGAAGGCAATCATCGTCTGCCCGATGCGGACATCTTCGTGACAATAGAACCGTGCACCATGTGTGCCGGTACGCTCGTACATGCTCGAATTCGCAAGTTATATTTCGCGACCCCTGAGCCCAGATCCGGCGCGGTGATCTCGACGGTCCAGGTGCTGGACAATCAATCGCTTAACCATCGTGTTCAATATGAGCAGGGACTTTGCGAAAGTGATTGCGCGCAGTTGATCAGGGATTTTTTTGCGGCAAAAAGATAGCGGACCTATACAAGACCTATATAATACCCATTTACGTGCACTGGATTTCTCATGCTGACGCTGCAAGGCGCGCCCGCACTCTCGGATTTTCGGATAAAAAAGCTAATTGGGGACCTCGCTGTCTCTGAGATCGATGCAATACACTCCGCATTTGTTCACTTCGTCGATACCGATCGAGACCTCGACCCCGGCGAACTTAAGACCCTCCAGCAGATTCTGACATACGGTCCTGCCCTGGATGACACGGCAGAAGGTGAGGGATTGTTACGTCTTGTCGTACCCAGGCCAGGTACCATTTCTCCCTGGAGTTCCAAGGCGACCGATATCGCCCATATTTGCGGTTTGACTGCCGTTAAGCGAATTGAGCGGGGTATCGCTTTTCGTTTGCAGGTAAGCGGGACGTTAAGTGAAGAAGCGTTTCACGCGGTGGATCAGGTGCTGCATGATCGAATGACCGAGACGGTGCTACCGGATTTGGATGCAAACGTGTTATTCGAGACCGCTGATCCAAAGCCCCTTGGATATGTCTCGCTGCTGTCTGATGGCATGGCCGCGCTCGAGTCTGCGAACAAAGCCCTGGGTATGGCGCTGACCACAGATGAAATGCAGTATCTCGTAGACGCATTTACTCGCCTGGGTCGCGATCCGACGGATGTGGAGTTGATGATGTTTGCTCAAGCGAACTCGGAACACTGTCGGCACAAGACCTTTCGCGCCAGCTGGACCGTTGATGATGCGCCGCAACGGTATAGTTTGATGGACATGATTCGAAATACCTTCGAACAAACCAATGGCGAAGGTGTGTTGAGTGCGTATGAGGATAATGCCTCGGTCATTGCCGGGCCAACAGCCACCCGTTTTTATCCGGATCCGGAAACCCGGGAGTACGCCTACAGCGAAGAGACAGTTAATATTCTGATGAAGGTGGAGACCCACAATCATCCTACGGCCATCGCACCTTTCCCTGGTGCAGCGACAGGTTCCGGCGGAGAGATCAGAGACGAGGGTGCAGTTGGGCGTGGTTCTAAACCGAAAGTTGGTCTGACGGGTTATACCGTCTCCAACCTGAAAATCCCGCACCAGTCTGAACCCTGGGAGAAAGATTACGGCAAGCCGAATAGGATTTCTTCTGCGCTCGACATCATGATCCATGCGCCGATCGGCGGTGCCGCGTTTAATAATGAATTTGGTCGCCCGAATATCTGTGGCTATTTCCGTACATTCGAACAGGAATTCGGCGGTGAGGTACGTGGTTATCATAAGCCCATCATGATTGCCGGTGGTCTGGGCAATATTCGCAGCGAACACATTGATCAGCGACCCATCGAAACGGGCGCCTCGCTTGTGGTGCTGGGCGGTCCTGCAATGTTGATTGGTCTTGGCGGGGGCGCAGCCTCGTCGATGGCTACCGGTGCGAGCGATGCGGATCTCGATTTTGCCAGCGTACAGCGAGGCAATCCGGAGATTGAGCATCGCTGCCAGGAGGTCATCGATCAATGCTGGCAGTTGGGCGATGACAATCCGATACAGTTTATCCACGATGTTGGGGCTGGAGGACTGTCGAATGCGTTACCGGAGCTGGTCAAAGACGGAGGCGTAGGTGGTCAGTTTGAATTGCGCAATGTGCCCAATGATGAACCCGGTATGTCGCCACTGGAAATATGGTGTAACGAAGCTCAGGAACGCTATGTACTTGCGATTGCCGAAGAAGATGTAGCGAGGTTCTCCGCGATCTGCGAAAGAGAGCGATGTCCGTTTGCCATTGTAGGCAAAGCACAGCAGGCACATGATCTGCAGGTGGCTGACCAGCTATTTGAAGATAAACCGGTGGACCTGCCCATGGCAGTTTTGTTTGGCGAGGTTCCGGCATTGGCAAAGGATGTGTCGTCAGAGTCAGTGCCCGACGAGGAAGATTCGCAAACGTTGACGCTGGATCAGGCAGCACATCTGGTGATGGGCCATCCAACAGTCGCCAGCAAGAATTTTCTTATCACTATCGGTGATCGCACCGTTGGCGGCTTTGTTTCTCGGGATCAGATGATTGGACCCTGGCAGGTGCCGGTTTCCGATGTGGCGGTTTCTACTAGTAGCTATAGTGGAGTAAGCGGCGAGGCGATGGCCATGGGAGAACGCACGCCCCTTGCGCTGCTTGATGCGCCAGCCTCTGGCCGTATGGCAGTCGCCGAATCGATAACCAATATCGCTGCGGCGCGGATCGATGAGATCGGTAACATTAAGCTCTCTGCCAATTGGATGGCGGCAGTCGGACATCCCAATGAAGATGCGAACCTTTACAAGACTGTTGCTGCCGTCGGCCTCGAGCTTTGCCCGACCCTGGGTGTCTGTATCCCTGTAGGCAAGGACTCCACCTCAATGCAAACGCGTTGGGAAGAGGGCGGTAATGAGAAGACTGTGACATCTCCGTTATCTCTGATCGTATCCGCGTTCTCACCGGTATGTGATGTTGGGGATACTTTCACGCCGCAACTTGAGCGTCGCGGTGACAGTGTTTTGTTGTTGGTTGATCTGGCGTCTGGAAAACAGCGTTTGGGCGGGTCTGTGCTGATGCAGTGTCAGAATCATCTTGGCGGGGCAGTGCCGGACGTGGACGATGCGGACATGTTGCGGCGATTCGTTAATCTGCTACAGCAGGAATCGCTACGAAACAGAATTCTGGCTTACCATGACCGGTCAGATGGTGGGCTGTTCGCTACACTGGCGGAAATGATGTTTGCATCCAGGGTCGGACTAAACGTAAACGTTCCCGATGGTCTGGAACCGGTAGATTTTCTGTTCAATGAAGAGCTTGGTGTCGTTATTCAGGTTTCAGCTGATGAGCTGGCGTATGTTGAAGCGGCTTTCGCCGCGGAAGATATTCCAATTCAGGTCGTTGCCACGGAAGCCGGCTCCGAAATGACTGTGACCCAGGCGGGCCAGGAACTACTATCAGTCGATCGTGCGACATTGCAGCAACGATGGAGCGAGACCAGCTATAACATCCAGTCCCTGAGAGACAATCCACAGTGCGCCAGCGAAGAGTTCCAGAAGGTCAGTGACGACGATGATCCCGGGTTGTCTGCAAATCTCGTCTATGACGTAGATGAGGATATTGCTGCCCCCATGATTGCCACGGGCGTCCGGCCGCGTATAGCAATCCTGAGAGAGCAGGGCGTTAACAGTCAGGTCGAGATGGCAGCCGCGTTTACGCGCGCGGGCTTCTCTGCGATCGATATCCATATGAGTGAACTTCTTTCCGGCAGCCAGGATCTTGAGGAATTCAAGGGGTTGGTTGCCTGCGGTGGCTTTTCCTATGGTGACGTTCTTGGTGCCGGCGAAGGCTGGGCGAAATCTATCCTGTTTAATGAGCGGGCCAGGGATGTATTTGCGTCGTTCTTTAATCGTGACGACACATTTGGTCTCGGTGTATGCAATGGTTGCCAGATGTTTGCAGCACTAAAAGAGTTGATACCGGGCGCGGCCGCATGGCCTGGTTTTGTGACCAACCGCTCTGAGCAGTTTGAAGCAAGATACTCGCTCGTGCAGGTGCTGGATAGTCCTTCAGTGTTGTTGCAGGGCATGGCTGGTTCGCACATGCCGATTGCCGTATCTCATGGTGAGGGCAGGGCTGATTTTTCGGACGCTCAGGCGCGCGCGTTGTTGGACAGTGGTCAGGTGTCGTTACAGTTCGTTGATCACTATCTAGATGTCACCGAAACCTATCCCATGAATCCGAATGGTTCGCCGCTGGGCGTCACTGGAGTAACGACACCCGATGGTCGTTTTACGGCGATGATGCCCCACCCGGAACGGGTGTATCGCACCTGTCAGAATTCGTGGCATCCGGTTGAGTGGAATGAAGATAGTCCATGGATGCGCATTTTTCGTAACGCCCGCGTGTTTGTTAAATAACCGGCTGGGCCTCGGAAAACTTTAGAGAATGGGAAGGTGTCGGGTACATGTTTCTCCGTACCGCTACGAGCACGTCCATGTGCGCTACACTTCGGCATCCCTGCCGAAGAGTTACTCCGAAACATGCACCCGAGATCTTCCCAAGCAGTTCCATTGGACTGTTTGGTCATGTGTGTATTTGGTGCGATTGGGCGATGCCTTCAGGTTACATTTCCTGGTAATTGAGGCGGTATTTTTTTTGTCAATGGTCCGCCAGTGGGAGAGAAGTAGCGTTCTGTGACATCTTCAGAAACCTGAGAGATTAGATCATCACGAGGTACAGATGCAGTGTGGTATCGAACGGTCACATGGAACTGATGGAAAGGTATTCCGCACATGCTTCGGAGCACATCTTCGCCATGGATGGCGATGTTAAGCCTACATGGATGTACTTGCGGCGGTGCGTAGAAGCATGTGCGGAATACCTTTCCTTTTTGGAAGTCTGAACGGCGTATCCAAATCGATCACCGTCGATCGATAACATTATCCAGGTAGCGGACCTCGAACGACTCCTCTATGCGATCAGCGAAATAGTGTTTTAAGGTTTCGGTGATCACCGGGAAGGCGAGTTGATCCCAGGGGATTTCGTCTTCACTAAAGAGTTTAGTCTCCAGCGACTCCTCACCGGCGTAGAAGTCGAGGTCCTGCAAAGTTGCTCGAAAGAACATGTATACCTGCGAGATGTGGGGGAGGCTGAACAAGGTATACAGCCCGTCTATGGATACTCTGGCGTTGGCTTCTTCCATGGTTTCCCGCATGGCGCCATCCGCTGAGGTCTCTCCGTTTTCCAGGAATCCAGCAGGTAGCGTCCAGAGTCCCAGTCGTGGCTCGATGGCGCGCTTGCACAACAAGACCCGACGTTCGTGGATTGGAAGACAGCCTGTGATGACTCGTGGGTTTTCGTAGTGAATCACTTCACATTCTGTGCACACGTAACGTGGTCGGTTGTCTCCCTCCGGTACTTTTTGCGCGACGGTGTTGCCACATTGATTGCAGTATTTCATGGGCTCAGTATAACCCAACGCTTTGGATCGACTGTGTTATTCTCGCTGCTGAAAAACAGGAGGCAGCATGATCTATAGTCTTGGAGATAAGACGCCGGAGCTTAAGGGCGATTGCTTTATTGCCGATAATGCGACGGTGGTTGGTTCAGTCGTGTTGGGTCACGATGTAAATATTTGGTTTAACGCGGTTCTGCGTGGCGACAACGACGGAATCTTTGTCGGTGATGGCAGCAACATTCAGGATGGCGCCGTGCTGCACGTGGACGATGGCTTCCCTGTGCGTGTTGGTAAGAACGTAACCGTAGGACACAAGGTAATGTTGCATGGTGGCACCGTTGACGACGAGTCATTAATTGGTATGAATGCGGTGATTCTTAATGGCGCGAAGATTGGCAAGAACTGTCTGATTGGTGCCCACGCGTTGATTCCAGAGGGTAAGGTAATTCCGGACGGCTCGCTGGTGCTCGGTTCTCCCGGAAAGGTTGTGCGGGAAGTCACGCCGGAAGAGATCGCCTTTTTTACCGTGAGTGCGGAAGGTTATTCTGCCAGGGGCCGAATGTATAACGAACAACTTACTCCGGTTTCGAAAGACTGATTGGGGTTGGATTTCCCTTTTCCGCGAGCTATAGTGCGTTTTTCAACGTATCTATGAAAAGATTTGCAGGCATGAAAAGCGCAACTAAGCCAATTTCATTACACAGCTCCCCGCTGTTGCTACCTGCTGCCCTGCTACTACGACTGCCGTTGTAGGCGGCCATCTAAAACCTGCATTGCACGGTAACCCGGGTCCTAATAGGACGCTTTACAAATGAAGCCGCCGCAGGCGCTTCCGGGCTAAATCAACAGTCATAGAGTAGAAGATCATGAGCGTAGAAAATCAATCGATAGAAGCATCTCGAAAGCGGATGCCGTTTCAAAAATATAAACCCTTCAAGCCGATTCCCCTGGCCGATAGAACCTGGCCTGACCAGGTTATCGACAAGGCACCTCGTTGGTGCAGTGTAGACCTTAGGGATGGTAATCAGGCGCTGATCGACCCGATGACCCCCAATGAAAAGCAGAAGATGTATGACCTGTTGGTGGAGATCGGTTTTAGAGAAATCGAGGTGGGTTTTCCTGCCGCTTCTCAACCGGATTTTGATTTCGTGCGTGGCATTATTGAGGAAGACAAGATTCCGAATGATGTCACCATTCAGGTGTTATGTCAGGCAAGGGAAGAGCTTATCGAGCGTACCTGTGAAGCTGTATCCGGTGCCAGGAACGTCATTTTTCATCTGTATAACTCCACCTCGACGTTGCAACGCAAGGTTGTGTTCAACATGAGTCGCGAGGAAGTGATCAACATGGCGACGGAAGCGACTAAGGTGGTAAAACGTTACACAGATAAGTTGGAGGAAGCCGGTACTAACGTAATCCTGGAGTACTCGCCCGAATCCTATACCGCAACGGAGATGGATTTCGCGGTAGATATATGCGCAGCCGTAATGAATGTGTGGCAGCCGACTGTGGATAAGAAGGTGATTCTCAACCTGCCTTCGACCGTGGAGATGGCAACACCAAATATCTATGCGGATCAATTGGAGTGGTTTACCCGACATCTGCCGAATCGAGAAGCGGCGGTTATTAGCCTGCATACTCACAATGATCGCGGCACTGGAATCGCAGCTTCAGAGCTTGGGCTGATGGCGGGCGCCGAGCGTATCGAAGGCACTTTGTTTGGTAACGGTGAGCGAACAGGTAACTGTGATGTTATTACGATGGCGATGAATATGTTCAGCCAGGGCGTGGACCCGGAACTTTATCTGTCAGATATGCCAAAAATCGTTGCTGTATCGGAAGAATGTACCAAGATTCCTATCCACGTGCGTCAACCGTACGCGGGCGAGCTGGTGTTTACTGCGTTCTCGGGCTCTCATCAGGATGCGATACGCAAAGGTATGGCATTCGTTGAATCCGGAAGCGACAGTGAATGGGAGGTGCCTTATCTGCCCATTGATCCCGCCGATGTTGGTGGTTCCTATCGTGAGACAGTCAGAGTAAACAGCCAGTCGGGCAAAGGTGGTATCGCGTTTATTCTGGAGAACTACTTTGGTGTGGCGCTCCCCAGAGCACTGTTACTTGAATTCAGTCCCATTGTTCAAGCGCTGACGGAACAAAAGGGCGGCGAGTTGCAGCCTGAGGAAATCTGGCAGGCGTTTGTATCCGAATTTATCGAGGCCGATGGCCCGTACAAGTTGATCGACTATCAGCTACGGTCAGAAGGCGATGGCGAAACCTGTGAAGCTAATATCATGGTCGCTGAGAACGAGATGGCTGTGGTTGGCGAGGGCTCCGGCCCTATCGACGCTTTCGTAGATGGCCTGGTGAAAACACTGAACGAGCCCCTGAACGTGGTCGATTATCAGGAGTACGCGCTAAACGAGGGTAAGGAAGCCCAGGCGATTTGTATTCTGGCGATCAGCGATGAGCAGGGCAACAAGTACTATGGTGTTGGCATCAGTCAGAACACGGTCACTGCTGCGTACAAATCTATTTTGGCTGCTACTAACCGTAAGTGGGTGAAGTAAGGTACTGGTAATCTTCCGAGAGGAAAGGGATTGGTTGCGTGTTTTTCCGCACCGCTGTAAATACGTCTATGTACGCTTAACTTCGCCATCCATGGCGAAGATGTGCTCCAAAACGCGCACCCAATCCCTTTCCTGCGGTACCATGTGACCGTTTGGATTCTAGTTTAGGAGCGTGCCTCAACTACTCTTCAAGGTCCTCGGCTTCGTCCTCCGGGCCTTTCTCAATCCTTGCGGTCTTAATCAGATTGTCCTGGATCTGCACGATCTCGATGCGGCAACCCGCAAGTTGAATACAGCAGGCTGAATCGGGAATCGTTTCCAACTCTTCAATGATCAAGCCACTGAGCGTTTTTGGCCCCTCGGTGGGTAGTTCCCAGCCCAGTGTCCGGTTTATGAGCCGAATGTGCGCGCCGCCGTCGATCAGGTAGCTTCCATCGTCATTGGGGTGAATGTCTACGCTGGTTTCTGAAAGGTCGGTGGTGAATTCGCCAACGATTTCCTCAAGGATATCTTCCATGGTTACGATACCCTCAATGTCGCCGTACTCATCGACTACAAGACCGATTCGTTCCTTGGCCTGTTGGAAATTAACAAGCTGGGTTTGCAGCGGAGTATTCTCCGGTACGAAGTAGGGTTCATCGGTTTCCTGAATAATGGCGGCCTTGGTGGGGTCATCAGCGGTTAAGAACCTTGCAGCGTTGCGCAGGTGTAAGACGCCAAGCACTTTATCGATGTCTTCGTTATATACGGGTATGCGGGTATGTTGCGTTGACCGAATCTGGTTAAGGATGTCCTCAATGTCGTTGGCAATATCAATTCCCTCGATATCTGTGCGCCCAACCATGATGTCGTTGACGGTAACCTTGTTGAGGTCGAGTACGCCCAGCATCATGCCCTGAGGTCGCTCTGCCATGGTGACACCCTCGTTCACAACGGTGCGCAATTCTTCATGGGTCAGACTATCGGGATCTTCTGATTCCTCTTTGGATACACCAACCAGTCGCAGCATGCCGTTGCTGAACCGGATGACCGGTTCCACCAGTATCCAGCACAACACCATGAGAGGTTGCAGAATATACGCTGAGACCAGGGAGATTTTTTCCGGGTAGGCCTCTGCGATGGTCTTGGGTGCGACTTCAGCGAAGATAAGAAATACGACGGTGCAGATAATCGGTGCCCAGGCAACATGACTTTCGCCAAATATATGTATAACCAGCAGCGTAGCGATAGACGCCGCTGTGAAATTGACAAAGTTGTTGCCGATAAGAATCAGGCTAAGCAGCCGGTCGGGTCGCTTAAGCAGACGGCTCGCCTTGCGAGCACCGCGATTGCCTTCATTTGCCAGATGCTTCAATCGATATCGATTGACACGCATCATGGCTGTCTCTGAGCCGGAAAAATAAGCGGACAGGAAAATCAGGATTGCAAGCGTGCCAAATAACGCGCCTACTGAGGGTTCGTCCAAAAAGGGCAGACCTCGTCGTAATGAAGGGAAGGCAGTTGTAACGAATAAGACGGATTAGTGTCAAGTGTTCTTGAATGACACCTTTAGACTCTTCCGAGGATAACTTCGAGCACAAGTTTGCTGCCGAAGTAGCCCAGCGCCAGGAGTGCAAACCCGCTCAGGGCCCATCTTGAGGCTACAGCACCTCGCCAACCCCATTTAATGCGCCCCCAAAGCAATACCGCAAACACCGCCCAGGCAGCCATCGTGATGCCAGTGTGATGTATGAGGCCCGGGCTGCCGATATCCTGAAGGAATATAAATCCGGTCAGTATCGAGAGGCTCAGCAATACCAGGCCAGCGCCAAGCATTTCGAATAAGAGCGCCTCCATAGTCTCAAGGGGTGGCAGCTTCTTGACGACTTCCAGCTTGCGGTGACGTAACTCATAGTTACCGAAGGACAGGAACGCTGCCTGCAGTGCCGCAACGCTAAGCAGCCCGTAGGCGAATACTGAAAGCACAATGTGTGATCCGATGCCGCGTGAAATATCGTCACGGGGAGTATATGACCCCTCGATACTGAGCTGTAACAGGATGGATACGACAGCTACCGGAAAGATCACCACGAAAAGACTTTCAACTGGTAGTCGAAAACTGCTGATACACAGAATTGCAGCTACGGCGAATGTTGTCAGCGACAGCATGGGATAAAGACCAAGGTCTATTCCAACATCGGTGTAGAACCCCAGGTAACTGGTCACACCGTGAAACAGCACCGCGGCCAGACCAATGCGGGTGACGATACGCTTGTTGTCTCCTTTGGACGTAAATTGCAGGCCTGTGCCAACGAGGTACAGAAGTACTGCAAGTAGTCCAGAGATCGTAGGATTCATGCTGCCTTACCTTCCAGTTACAGATTGTCCAGTTACAGATTGTCGAGGGCCTCAGCCCTTGAGGCACTTATTTTGACACAGTTTGGCGTCGCCGGCTCATCGGTACCCCATAGGGCCAAACACTTAAGTTATACTACGCATTCCATTAACTGATGTATTCATATTGTGTTTCATTCTTTAACAGAACGGCTAAGCGCATCCCTTGCCAATATCAGCGGTAAGGCGAAGCTCACGGAAGAGAATATCGAAGGTACTTTGCGTGAGGTACGCATGGCGCTTCTGGAGGCCGACGTAGCGCTGCCAGTCGTCAAGAGTTTTATATCTGATGTGCAGGCGAGAGCTGTGGGTCAGGAGGTTGCTGCCAGCCTTTCTCCGGGACAGGTTTTCGTCAAGATTGTTAATGAAGAGCTGACCTGGGTTATGGGCGAGCATTCAGATTCGCTCAATCTCAGCGTTCAACCGCCGGCGGTCATTCTCCTTGCAGGTTTACAGGGTGCAGGTAAGACAACCTCTGCCGCAAAACTCGCGCTTTGGCTAAAGAACCGTGAAAACAAGCAGGTAATGTTAGTAAGTACCGACGTGTATCGACCCGCCGCTATCGATCAGTTGCGAACCCTGGCTGGTGAGGCTGACGTCAAGTTTTTCGAAAGCAATCCGGATCAAAAACCTGTCGATATCGCCAGCAATGCACTGACAGAAGCACGCAAGCAATTTGTTGATGTATTGATTGTGGATACCGCAGGCAGACTGCACGTCGATGGCGACATGATGGACGAGATCAAAGTGCTTCATGGCAGCGTTAACCCCGTAGAGACATTGTTTGTGGTCGATTCCATGACGGGCCAGGACGCAGCTAACACCGCGCAGGCATTTAACGAAATATTGCCATTGACGGGTGTAATCCTGACGAAAGCTGATGGCGATGCAAGAGGTGGTGCAGCGTTGTCGGTTCGCGCAATCACCGGCAAGCCGATTAAGTTTATGGCGGTGGGTGAAACGATCGATGCGCTTGACGCGTTTTACCCGGATCGTATTGCAGGCCGAATTCTTGGAATGGGCGATGTGCTTTCTCTCATCGAGGAAGCTGAACAGAAGGTTGATAAGAAGAAGGCCCAGAAGCTCGCTCGCAAAATCAAGAAGGGCAAGAAGTTTGATCTTGAAGATTTTCGGGATCAGATCCAGCAGATGAATAACATGGGTGGTATTGCGGACCTGATGGACAAGATGCCCGGTATGGGCAATATGAAGAATGCGGTGGCAGACAAGGTCAACGACAAGCAGTTTGTACAAATGGAAGCCATTATCAATTCGATGACGCCTGGTGAGCGTCACTATCCGGACAGTATCAACGGCTCTCGCAAGAAGCGCATTGCGATGGGTTCGGGTACACAGATTCAGGATATCAATCGACTGCTGAAGCAGCATAAGCAGATGCAGAAGATGATGAAAAAACTCACCAAGAAGGGTGGAATGGCCAATATGATGCGTGGAATGGGTGGTATGCAACCGCCGCCAGGAATGTTTCCCGGACGATAGAAACGTCCTGTCCTCAACCCCAGATCTCTCGTGCTAAGTCATTCATTGTAAGTTCCGGGGACAGTGTACTTAATTGATTCAGGTACTAGTCTGCCACACGTCGTAAGCCAATTAAGTACACTGTCCCCCGGACTTCATTGAAAGCCTGTGACCTTTACCGTAAAATAGCCCCCCTTTTGGCAGCCCGCCCCATTTGGGGGCATGGTTTGTCTGGTTAGAAGCAGTTAAATTACTAAGGAAATCAAATAGATGGTGGTCATTCGCTTATCCAGAGGTGGCAGTAAGAAGCGACCTTTTTACCACTTTACGGTCGCCGACAGTCATCGGGCCAGAGATTCTCGGTTCATTGAACGACTGGGATTTTTCAATCCAGGCGCTACAGGACAGGAAGAAACCATCCGGATTGACGTAGAACGTGTCGATTACTGGGTGCGTCAGGGCGCGCAAATGTCAGCACGAGTTAAGAAGCTGGTAAAACAGTACAAGAAGGCATCAGCAGCTGAAGTTTCAGACGGTGACCAGGAGGCAGCGTAAGGTACTTCTCGGTCGTATAAACGCAGCATACGGTTTAAAAGGTTGGGTCAAGGTTTTTTCCTATACCGACCCGCTGGAACAAATTCTTAACTACAATCCCTGGACGCTTAGGCGACGAAATGTCGACAAGCAGGTAGTCATAGAGCAGGGCAGGAAACACGGTAAAGGGCTTGTGGCAAGGCTCGCTGGCGCGGAAAACCGCGATCATGCAGAAGCTTTGATAGGCAGCGAGATATGGGGGGAATTGCCGGATCTTGAAGACGGTGATGTTTATTGGCATCAACTTCAGGGGATGGTAGTGGAAAATGAGGTCGGCGAATTACTTGGAAGCGTCGATCACATGATGGAAACAGGTGCCAATGACGTCATGGTTGTCGAACCAACGTTAGAAAGCATTGACGATAAAAAGCGCCTCATTCCATACGTTGATGAACAGGTTGTGGTTGACGTTGACCTGGAAGGTGGGCGGATCGTCGTCAACTGGCTAGCGGACTACTAGCGATGTGGCTTGGTGTCGTATCGCTGTTTCCGGAGATGTTCAGGGCAGTTACCGACTTTGGAATTACCGGTCGAGCATTCGATCGGGGTTTGGTTGAGCTGGATTATTTTAATCCGCGAGACTTTACAACAGACAGGCACCGGACGGTGGACGATAAGCCATACGGCGGCGGTCCTGGAATGTTGATGAAGGTTCAGCCATTGCGAGACGCCATAAACGCAGCACGAGTTGCTGTTGAAGATCGAGGTGGCAGCGGTGGCAAGGTTATTTATTTGTCGCCTCAGGGTAAGCGACTTGATCAGCAGATGCTGAAAGATTTAGCCGAGGCCCAGACGCTGATTTTGGTCGCAGGACGCTACGAAGGTGTTGATGAGCGGCTGATTGAGCAGGAAGTAGATCTCGAATTGTCGATTGGCGATTACGTGATCAGCGGCGGGGAACTTGCCGCGATGGTACTGGTGGATGGACTTACCAGATTGTTGCCAGGTGTGGTTGGAGATGAAGAATCAATTGAGAGAGATTCTTTTTTCGACGGGTTGCTGGATTATCCGCAATATACCCGCCCACCGGAGATTGAAAATTTTGCCGAGGATGGCAATGTACCGCCGGTTTTGTTGAGTGGTGATCATCAACAGATTGCCCGATGGAGAATGAAACAGGCGCTAGGTAGAACATATGAACGCCGTCCAGACTTGCTCGAAGAGAATGAGCTAGATGAAGAAAGTAAGAAATTGTTACAGGAATACCTGGACGAACAGCCTTGAGCTGAATGTAAACAGCCTTGAGTTGAATGAATGTAAACAGCCCTGAGCTGAATGAGTGTAAACAGCCTTGAGCGGGAACGAACAAACAGCCCTGAGCTGAAATGAATAAACAGCCTTGAGCTGAATGAATGACAACAGCCTTTAGCTGAATAGATAACAAAAGGGATACAAGATGAGCAAGAACGATACAAAGATGGTTGATTGGTCAAAGGGCGGTCGAAAGAGCAAGGCCGTAGCTTTGGTTGAATCTGCGCAGCTTAAATCCGATGTGCCGGAATTCGGTTCTGGCGATACGGTTATTGTTCAGGTACGTGTCCGGGAAGGAAATCGCGAACGACTTCAGGCTTTTGAAGGCGTAGTGATTGGTAAGCGGAACCGTGGTCTTAATTCAGCTTTCACCGTAAGAAAAGAATCCCATGGTGTTGGTGTCGAGCGGTCGTTCCAGACCCACAGTCCCCTCATCGATAGCATCACGGTGAAGCGACGTGGCGATGTTCGTCAGGCGAAGCTTTACTATCTGCGTGAGCTGAGTGGTCGTAAGGCGCGTATTCGCGAGAAGCTTTAGATTTTCAGCACTGAGTGCTGAGCGAGACGCCACTCGTTCGTTTTAAGTAGATCATCGCGAGCACGGCCGTAGCGAAGCGTAAGGCTTCACAGCGGTGCGTAGAAACATACACCGAATGCCTTTCCTCTCTTTCCAACCACTGCGGCCTGGCTTTCACCCACGTGGGTGGTGGGTTTGATGCAACTCCTTCATCCTATGCTGTGCAATGTGCGTATAGATCTGGGTTGTGGAGAGGTCGCTGTGACCAAGAAGCAATTGCACGACTCGAAGGTCAGCCCCATGGTTCAGCAGATGCGTAGCGAACGCATGACGCAGGGTGTGTGGGGAAATTTTTTTGTTGATCTCAGCCGTTCGCGCGTGGGCCTTGATTCGGTACCAGAATGCCTGTCGTGTCATTGGCTCGCCGCGATTGCTTGGAAATACGGCATCCTGGTTAAGGTTTTTCTTGAGTAAGGTATCCCTGGAATCGTTGATGTAATTGGTGAGCCAGGTCATTGCTTCATCACCCATTGGCACGAGCCTTTCTTTCGATCCCTTGCCGACGATTCTTACCACGCCCTGTTTTAGGTTTATCTCGGTTAGCTTCAGATTAACGAGTTCACTAACGCGTAAGCCGCAGGCGTACAATACCTCGAGCATTGTGCGGTCTCTGTATCCGATCGAGGTTGACAGGTCAGGTGCCGCCAGGAGTTTCTCAACGTCCTGCTCTGTAAGCGAATCTGGTAGGGGGCGGCCGAGTTTCGGATTGTCTACTCTCAAGGTGGGGTCTTCAGCGATTCGGTTTTCGCGAACAAGATAACGATAGAAGCTGCGTAAGCAGGATAGGGCGCGCGCGGTTGTGCGGGCTTTTACCCCTTCTCCCATTCTGTGAGATAGGTAGCCCAGGATTTCGTCCTTGCGTATTTCGTCGAGTTTTCTACCCTGGGTCTTGGCCCAATTAGCGAAGGTTGCGAGGTCCTGACGATAGGAGCTGAGGGTATTCTGACTCAGGCCTTTCTCCAGCCAGAGACTGTTGAGAAAGGTTTCGATTAGCGGTTGTTCAGAAGTTTCTTCTGACAATGGTGAAGGTTTTAGTTGAGTTCGGAAACTACCTTACTGCATCCATAGGATCGTTTCGAGAAATTGGTAAGGAATCTCTCTACTGTTAACGAGGTCTAAGGTATTATTGACTGCTTAACTCAAGAGATTCTGTTATGAAAATTGCGATCAGCGCCTGTTTATTGCTGTTGAATGTCGTTATTAACGCAGCGGTTGCCATTGAACCGGATGAACTGCGCGCGAAATTAGCGAAAGCGGCGCCTACGCTCAGGATAGATGCGATTGCCGATAGTGTTCTTGAAGGGTTTTATCAGGTGCGCCTCGCCGATGGGTCCATGCTGCAGGTTACGGCCGATGGCGAACACTTTGTGTATGGCGATTTGTATGCGCTGCGGGACGACGAGATCTACAATTTCACGGAAGGGGACCGCAAAAAGGCCCGAATAGAGTTGCTCGATAGTATCGACGAGTCAGATATGATTGTCTTTGCGCCACCCGGGGGAGACACAAAGGCGACGGTCACCGTTTTTACGGACATCGATTGCGGATATTGTCGAAAGCTTCATAGCGAAGTTCCCGAACTGAATAGCAAAGGAATTGCCGTGCGCTACATGGCCTATCCGAGCAGTGGTATTTTCAATCGTGGTACCCAGGATCACACGGCTTCCTTTAAGAAGCTGATGTCGTCATGGTGTGCAGAGAATCCGCAACTTGCGCTCACTCTGGCGAAGACGGGAACCAAGATTGAAGAGATTGAATGCGAGAATCCCGTGGCCAGGCATTATTCAATTGGCAGGCAACTGAAGGTTATCGGTACACCTGCGTTGGTGTTTGACGATGGTACGATGGATGTTGGTTACAGGAATGCGGAGGGACTGGCGTCGGAACTGGGGATTAACTAGTTTCTGGCCTGAAGGCCTTATCTTTGTGTAAACGATACGACATTCGAAAGGAAACGGTTAAGAAAAAAATTGCTTGCAAAGAAACTAGACGCGCGGTGTTGAGTTTCGGGACAAGAATAAACTAACTCGGCATAAACTAAAGCAATGGAAGAAGATTTCCCGCGAATAAAGCGGCTGCCCCCCTATATATTTAGCATCACCGATAGTTTGAAGCGTGAGGCTCGCGCCCGCGGTGAGGATATTGTTGATTTTGGGATGGGTAATCCGGACCAGGCAACGCCTCAGCATGTCGTCGACAAGCTGATTGAGACGGTTCAGCGTGGTGATACACATCGCTACTCTCAATCGAAGGGTATTCCGCGTCTTAGGCGCGCGATCTGCGATTGGTATAAAAAGAATTTTGATGTCGACCTGGACCCGGAAGATGAGGCGATAGTTACCCTGGGTTCGAAAGAAGGGATAGCACATCTCGCGATGGCCATTCTCGGTCCTGGTGATGCCGTATTGGTGCCTAATCCTTCCTATCCGATACATCCCTATGGTTTCGTCATTGCCGATGCTGATGTGCGGCATGTACCGCTCACTGAAGATATTGATTTCTTTTCAGAGCTTGAATCTGCGATCACGAACACCTGGCCCAAGCCAAAAGTGCTGATGATTAATTTCCCGGGGAATCCCACAACCCAGTGCGTAGATCTTGAGTTTTTTGAGAAGGTCATCAAGATAGCCAAGGAACATCAAATCTGGGTAATTCAGGATCTTGCCTATGCAGACCTAGTCTTTGATGGTTATGAAGTGCCGTCAATTCTGCAGGTGCCAGGAGCGAAAGATGTAGCGGTGGAGTTTTTCTCCATGTCCAAGAGTTACAACATGCCCGGATGGCGAGTGGGCTTTTGCGTAGGTAACAAAACGCTGGTCGGTGCCCTTGGTAGGATCAAGTCGTACCTGGACTACGGCATGTTTACTCCCATTCAGGTTGCGGCGATTGCCGCGCTTGAGGGTGACCAAAGCTGTGTAGAAGAGATTCGGCAGATGTATAAGAGCCGCCGAGATGTCTTATGTGATGGTCTAAATTCCATTGGCTGGGAAGTAACGCCTCCCAAGGCCACCATGTTTGTATGGGCCAAGATACCCCCGGCCTTTCAGAACATGGGTTCCCTGGAGTTCACCAAGCTTGTGTTGCAGGAAGCCAAAGTTGCGGTTTCTCCCGGTGTTGGTTTCGGCCAGTATGGTGATGATCATGTGCGATTCGCGTTAATAGAAAACGAACATAGAACCCGACAGGCTATACGAGGCCTTCGTCGGATGTTCAAAAATGCAGGAGAAAGTAAATAATGCAAATTGGCATCTGCGGCTTGGGCACAGTTGGTTCTGGTGCGTTTAATCTTATCTCCGGGAATGGCCAGGAGATGAAGCGTCGTATTGGACGGGAATTGACCATTGCTCAAGTGGGCTGTCGTCGGGATCACCCTGATTGCGATCTATCGTCAACCAATGTGACCCGGGATATTTTCGATGTTGTTAAGAATCCTGAAGTAGACATTGTGCTTGAACTTATTGGCGGAACCGACGATGCGCTTAAGTTGGTGATGGAAGCAATCAGCAATAAAAAGCATGTTGTGACGGCTAACAAGGCGCTAATTGCAGAGCATGGAGACGAAATTTTTGGCGCGGCGTCAAAACGGGGGGTTCAGGTCAGATTTGAAGCTGCGATCGCTGGTGGAATACCCATTGTAAAGGCGATTAGAGAGGGCCTCGCTGCAAATAGAGTCGAATGGGTGGCGGGAATTATTAACGGTACTTCAAACTACATCCTTACAGAAATGTCCGAGCCCGGCAGGAATCTTGCTTTTGCCGATGTTTTGAAAGATGCACAGGACCTGGGCTATGCAGAGGCGGACCCGACTTTTGATGTGGAAGGAATAGATGCGGCACATAAGCTAACGATTCTTTCATCTATCGCGTTCGGTGTTCCATTACGATTCGATGCGATCTATACGGAAGGTATTTCGGGAATCACGTCGGAAGACATTGGCTATGCCAGAGAACTAGGCTATACCATCAGACATCTTGGCGTTACCCGAAACCTTGAAGACTCGGTCGAACTCAGAGTTCACCCTTGTTTGGTCGCTAACAGTCACATGCTGGCGCAGGTAAACGGCGTGATGAATGCCGTCATGGTCGGTAGTGATGCTGCAGGTGCGACTATGTATTACGGTGCGGGGGCGGGATCTGGTCCTACTGCGTCCGCAGTTTTGGGAGATGTCATCGATATCGTGCGTACCGACGGCGTTCACTCGGTCGCTAATCTTGGTTTTATGCCTGAAACCCTCGAACCAAAACGTGTCATGGAAATTCAGGAGTTTGAAGGTAGTGCCTACTTGCGTTTGGTCGTTTCCGACGAGCCTGGTGTAATGGCGCGGATCTCCACAATCCTGGGTCAGTATAAGATTAGCATTGAAGCGCTTATCCAAAAGGACGCGCGTGGTGGTGATGCACATGTGGTTATTATTACCAATTCGGTTCTTGAGAAATCTTTGAATGATGCGATGCAGGAACTTGCAGGTCTTGATGAAACGAAAGGTGATATCGCAAGAATCAGAGTTGCTGATTTTTCGTAAGAAATGCCAAGGACGCTGATCCGCCGACCTACGACTCAGATCGCCGATTCTGAATCTTTAACCCCCTTACTCCATCGTTTGTTCTCCGGTCGCGGAATTACCAGCGCCGTGGAACTGCAACATGATCTAGGTGAGCTGTTACCGCCGGATACGATGCTGGGGCTCGAAGATGCTGCAATTCGTTTGGCGAGCGCTATCCAGGACGTAAGACAGATACTTATCGTTGGTGACTACGATGCAGATGGTGCTACGAGCTCTGCACTGATGGTAAGCGCGTTGCGCGCGATGGGCGGTAGCAAGGTCGAGTATCTGGTCCCTAATAGATTCGATTATGGTTACGGACTGACTCCTGAAATCGTGGATCTCGCCCGAGAATTCAGCCCCGAAATTATCGTAACGGTCGACAACGGTATCTCCAGTGTGGCAGGTGTCGATGAAGCCAACCGTTACGGCATTGATGTGCTGATTACTGATCATCATTTGCCAGGTGAGGAAGTACCGGCAGCGGCCGCCATTGTGAATCCAAATCAAACCGGGTGTGGGTTTGCCAGCAAGAATCTGGCGGGTGTTGGTGTCGCATTCTATTTGCTTTCCGGGGTGCGGCGACAGCTGCGGGCTGATGGATGGTTTGATGACAGGCCAATACCCCGATTGTCTGATTACCTGGACCTGGTTGCTCTGGGTACGATCGCCGATGTGGTACCGCTGGACAGGAACAATCGAATTCTGGTGAACGAAGGAATACGACGAATAAGGGCAGGACGAGCCCGTCCGGGTATCAATGCACTATTACATTATGCGGGCGCAGATTTTCGCAATGTGACTGCCCGAGACCTGGCTTTCGGTGTTGGTCCCCGGTTGAATGCAGCGGGACGATTGCAGGATATGTCTTTGGGCATTGAATGTCTGCTTTCAGGTGAAGATAGCGCTGATGAATTTGCGAACGCATTAAACGATATCAACAGTGATCGAAAAGAGATCGAGAACGAGATGAAAGAACAGGCGGAGACGGCGCTTAGTTCTATCCCCGTTACAGAATCCCTCGTCGGAATTTGCTTGTACCATCGCGAGTGGCATCAGGGTGTGGTGGGCATTGTTGCCTCGCGCATTAAGGACAAAGCGCATCGTCCGGTTATCGCTTTTGCCAGGACCTCTGAAACCGAGCTAAAGGGATCCGCAAGATCGATTCGCGGTTTCCATATTCGCGACGCCCTTGATGCGATCGCCACGCGTAACCCGGGACTCGTCACCAAGTTTGGCGGACACGCCATGGCAGCGGGCTTAAGCCTTGATTACGACAACTATAAAAAGTTTGCGGAAGAGTTCGATATTGAGGCGAAGCGCTGGCTGAGCGAGGAAGATCTCGAGAATACGCTGGTAAGCGATGGTGAACTGGAAGATATCACCATGGCCGTAACGCAAACCGTCACCGATGCTGCACCCTGGGGTCAGGGTTTCCCGGAGCCGGTCTTCGATGGTCGTTTCGAGGTCATTGAGCAGCGCATTGTTGGTGAGCGCCATCTAAAATTAAAGGTTCGCCCACTCCACAGTCAGCAGATACTGGAAGCCATTGCCTTCAACCATCCGTTCCTGCTAGAACGCCGCGAACTTCGGCTCGCCTATCGTCTTGATATCAACCGCTACCGAGGCCGTGAGTCAGTGCAACTTATCATCGAAGAGACCGATGTGAGTGAACCTAAGCCAGGATAACCCAAAACTTTCTTTCCCGAATGTCGCGCTTTCTTTTGGGGGTAAAGGTGGTGGGGTACATGTTTCTCCGTACCGCTACGAGACTAGGCGTCCCCACACATCCCTGTGCGCTACACTTCGGCATCCCTGCCGAAGAGTTACTCCGAAACATGCACCCGATACCTTTACAGATCAGTTCCATTTGATCGATCGGTCAGGTGACCGGTAGTTCCCGCTAGATCTCGCCTTCTCTCAACATTTTATGTGTGAGTCGAAATCCGGATTCTAATTCACGATAGTTACAAGGACTGAGGTGGATTGCAGATCGTTAAGGGTCCCGCGGTTCTGAATAACCGTACACCCTGAGCCCGCAGGGAAGGATAAGGCTTCGGAGTACATCTTCGGCAGGGATGCCGAAGTTAAGCATACATGGAAGTATTCACAGCGGTACGGAGAAGCCTTACCCTTTCCTTAGGGCGGCGGGCTCGTGATGACTATCCGGTCGCTGTACCCGATACCTTTCCATTCTCAAAAGATTCTACTGTTTGAGCTAGATTACGTAATATCGCGACCCTTTTTGGCGGCAATCTTCATTCTGAGCGCGTTGAGTTTGATAAACCCAGCTGCATCCGACTGATCGTAGGCGCCAGCGTCATCTTCGAAGGTAACGATGTGATCATCATAGAGGCTATCGCTTTCTGATTCTCTGCCAACCACAATGACATTGCCCTTGTAGAGCTTGAGCATCACCTTGCCATTAACATAGGCCTGCGATTCATCAATGAGCGCCTGCAGCGCCTTTCGCTCTGGCGACCACCAGTAACCGTTGTATATGAGACTCGCGTAGCGCGGCATCAGCTCATCTTTAAGGTGCGCGAGTTCTCTATCTAGGGTGACGGACTCGACCGCGCGGTGGGCCTTTAACAAGATCGTGCCACCAGGTGTCTCGTAACACCCGCGTGCTTTCATACCGACGTAGCGATTCTCTACGATATCGACACGGCCAATTCCGTTATCACCGCCAACCTTGTTGAGGTGCGCCAGCACTTCTGCGGGCGTCATCGCCTTACCATCGATCGCGACCACGTCACCATTTTTATAGCTCAGTTCTAAATAGGTCGGCTTATCAGGCGCAGCTTCCGGCGAGGTCGACCATAGCCACATAGACTCTTCCGGTTCGGCGGCCGGATCTTCAAGAATTCCTCCCTCGTAGGAGATATGCAGCAGATTTGCGTCCATGGAGTAGGGAGACTTTTCACCTTCATGTTTTTGATCCACCTGAATTTGGTGCTTCTCACAAAACGCCATCAGTGATTTTCGTGAAGATAGGTCCCATTCACGCCACGGGGCGATTACCTGTACATCTGGCTTCAAGGCATATACACCAAGTTCAAACCTAACCTGATCATTACCCTTACCCGTCGCTCCATGCGCAACAGCCGGAGCATTCGTTTCGTTAGCAACATCGACCAGCCGTTTTGCAATCAGAGGGCGTGCGATAGAAGTACCAAGAAGGTATTCACCTTCATAGATCGTATTGCAGCGGAACATGGGGAAGACGAAATCACGTACGAATTCCTCGCGAACATCATCGATGAAGATTTCCTTCACACCCATGCTCGCAGCCTTCACCCTTGCCGGTTCCAGTTCTTCACCCTGTCCTAGATCCGCAGTGTAGGTAACAACTTCACAGTCATAGGTTTCCTGCAGCCACTTGAGAATCACCGAGGTGTCCAGACCGCCGGAGTAGGACAGTACAACTTTGTCTATATCAGCCATTTTGTTTTTGACAGTGCGCGAAAAAAGAGCGCTATAGTACCCCCTTCCACCCCCGATTCGTAGTGTTGGCACCATGATGACCCCAAAGATCATGCTACAATGCTCGCATTCGGATTCAGGTTTTCCCTCAAATGCGTAGCATTTCAATCACTCGCCCTGACGACTGGCATGTACACTTGCGCGATGATTGCTATCTAAAGACCACTGTCGAGGATATTAGTCGCTATTTTGGTCGAGCCATTGTTATGCCAAATCTCGACCCACCCGTAGTCACCGTCCCCGATGCCAAACGATACCAGGACAACATTATCTCCGTTATCCCTGGCGGTTCATCGTTTACTCCCTTAATGACGTTATATCTGACTGATCAGACCACGCCAGAGATCGTCAGTGAAGCGAAGGCGTCCGGTTTTATCCACGCAATGAAACTTTATCCAGCGGGTGTCACCACAAATTCTGCCGCGGGCGTACAGGCTATCGATGATCTCTACCCGATTTTCGAGGCAATGCAGGCACACCAGCTAGTGCTCGCGGTTCATGGCGAAGTGGCAGACGATAGCGTTGACATATTCGACCGTGAAAAAGTATTTATCGATCGCCACCTGACCGATATCTGCTCCACATTCCCAGAACTGAAGATTGTGTTTGAGCATATCAGCACGCAGGAAGCAGCAAGCTTCGTAACAGAAGCATCAGATAATGTCGCAGCAACTATTACGGCGCACCATCTGCTTTTCAATAGAAATCACCTGCTCGCAGGAGGTATGAGGCCAATCTACTACTGCCTTCCCATTCTAAAGAGGGACGTACACCAACAGGCGCTTATCGCCGCCGCGACATCCGGTGACAGTAGTTTTTTCCTGGGGACCGATTCTGCCCCTCATCCTCGCGCCGACAAGGAACACACGTGTGGTTGTGCCGCGGGCGCATACACAGCCCACGCTGCCATAGAACTGTATACAGAAGTATACGACGAGGCTGACTCTCTGGAGCACTTGGAAGCATTCGCCAGTCTTAGCGGTCCAGACTTCTATGGTCTGCCGCGCAACCAGGACACCGTCACGCTCATCGAAGAACCCTGGGATATACCCATGACCCAGGCATTTGGTGAGGATGAGCTCATTCCGATCAGAGCTGGCGAATCGATTCGCTGGTCAGTAAAAGGATAACGCAGATTGAATGAGGAAAAATTCCCAATAGCACGTCGCTTTCGCGGCTTCCTGCCTGTCGTTATAGATCTGGAGACGGGCGGCTTTAACCCTGAAACCGATGCACTATTCGAAGTTGCGACAGTAATCATCGAAATGGATGAGGAAGGCACGGTTACCCCAGGAAAAAGATTGTTCTTTAACGTCCACCCGTTTGAGGGGGCGAACATCGAACAGTCCTCATTGGATTTCACCGGTATCGACCCTGACAACCCACTTCGGGATGCTGTGTCAGAGAAAGACGCACTATCCGAAACGTTTCGAGAAATTCGTACGGAAATCAGACACACGGGTTGTCAGCGTGCAATCATGGTGGCTCATAACGCAGCTTTCGACCTGAGCTTTATCAATGCAGTAGCGACTCGTTGCAACCTAAAACGAAATCCGTTCCACCCGTTCTCGACGCTGGATACAGTTTCACTAAGCGGTTTGGCATTTGGTCAGACAGTACTGGCACGAGCCTGCGCAAGTGCCGGTATCGATTTCAATAGTGACGAAGCACATAGTGCAAACTATGACTGTGATAAAACAGCTGAAGTCTTCTGTCACATTGTGAACCACTGGCGCGACCTCACCGCGCTAGACTCGTAGAGGACACGTTAGCCATAAAAAAACCCGCTGATTAGCGGGTTTTTTCGTCAAGCGGCAGAGGCTTTAACCATCCAGCATATCCAGTGCCTTTTGGAATCTGTTCGCATGAGAACGCTCAGCCTTTGCCAATGTTTCCATCCAGTCAGCAATTTCGTCAAACCCCTCATCTCGAGCAGTCTTCGCCATACCCGGGTACATATCAGTGTACTCGTGAGTTTCACCGGCAATCGCCGCCGCAAGGTTGTCTGAAGTCGCCCCAATAGGAAGCCCAGTCGCAGGGTCTCCTGTCGCCTCGAGATATTCGAGATGGCCATGGGCATGACCCGTTTCACCTTCCGCAGTTGATCTAAAAACCGTGGATACGTCATTGTAGCCTTCGACATCAGCCTTGGCCGCAAAATATAGATAGCGACGATTGGCTTGGGACTCGCCAGCGAAGGCGTCTTTTAAGTTTTGTTCTGTGTTACTACCTTTCAGGTCCATTTTCTTTACCTCTAGTTCTAGATTGCATCAGGTCACCCGAGTATATCCAAGCGGTAACCAAGTTAAAATTATTCGGCGGCCGCGCTTTTTATCATCGGCTCCAATTCACCACTTTGATACATCTCGGTGATGATGTCACAACCGCCAACGAGTTCGCCCTTTATGAATAGCTGGGGGAAAGTTGGCCACTCCGAAAACTGTGGTAGGTTCGCACGGATTTCTGGATTCGCCAGTATATCTATGAAGGCAAAACGCTCGCCACAAGCCATTAACAACTGTGATGCCTGGGACGAGAAGCCACACTGAGGCGCATCAGGCGATCCTTTCATGTAGAGCAGAATAGGGTTTGCTTCGACCTGCGACTTAATTTCTTCTAGTATTTCCATGGTTCCAATCTTAGTTTCGGGGCTGACAATGTTAGCAGATTTAGACCAAGATCTCTCAAGCGTATTACTTTAAACTGTCCATGGTGCGTGTGCCGGCCGCGGCGCCGAAGCGTCGGACCGCCTGCGCGTCGTTCGGTAGGCTGCGTCATGCCGCTGGCATAACGGTCCTACCGAACCCCCCTCCCCCTGGCGTTTCGATTCTAAGCACCTGACCCGGCTTCACTGACAGCTGGCATTTCGCCGGTAGTGGTTCTCCATCCAGATAGTTGCCACCTGGCAGTCCCGGTTGACCGCCCGCCAGGCCCCAGGGAGCATGATAACGCCGTTCCGTTAGCAGGGTAACTTCAGTAGGCTCCAGAAACTCAAACTCTCGCGTAAGTCCATCTCCCCCACGATTGTTGCCTGCTCCACCAGAGCCTCGTCGAATCGAATATGACTTTATACGCAACGGGTAATGAGCTTCGAGACTTTCAATTGGCGTGTTGAGCGTATTCGTCATATGCGACTGTGCTGCGCTAATGCCATCGCCAAGTGGATGAGCACCACAACCTCCACCGATGGTTTCATAGTAGTCCCAGGGGTTGTTGGACCGGTGGTTGCCCATTGCTACATTGTTCATAGTTCCCTGACTGGCCGCAGGGATGACATCAGGAATTGCCTTGGCGAGGGCGCCTAGCACCACATCTACAATGCGCATGGATGTTTCAACATTACCCGCTGCTACCGCTGCAGGTCGTCTTGCGTTGACAAGGGATCCTTCAGGAGCAGAGATAGTTACACATTGAAAAGTGCCGGCACACGCCGGTGTGTGATCCGGCAGCAAGCACCTGAACGCATAAAATACTGCAGCGGCAGCAACAGATAGCGGGCAGTTAATATTCCCTGAGGCCTGTGGTGCGGTACCTTCGAAATCAACCTGGATACACTGTTCACTTACCTCTATGTGGCACTCAATCCTCAAATCGTGATTTCCACATCCGTCATCATCCATCACATCACTAAAGTAGTAACTGCCAGCAGGCAGCTCTGCCAGCACGCTCCCCGAGAGACGACGACCGTAGGCGTTGATTTCTTCAACCCCTCGAACAAATTCACCCTTGCCGATCGTCGCTACAAGTTCTGACAAACGATCCAAACCAACTCTGTTTGCGCTGCGTTGGGCTGCAAAGTCACCGGTCACATCGGTGCCGCCAAGTTCCGTAATTTTTCGATGTGCCTCGGCGTTCACTGCACCGGCTTGCCATAGGAGCGTTGGAGGAATTACTACACCCTCTTCATCTAGAGTGCGCGATATTGGCATAGAACCAGGCGAAATAGCCCCGACATTGGCGTGATGCGCCCGGTTAGCAACAAACCCAATCAGCTCATCAGTGCCAGATTCATCGCTCACAAACAACGGAGATATCAACGTGATGTCAGGTAAATGGGTTCCGCCGAGATAAGGATCATTCAAGGCCATCACATCGCCCTTGTGCCAGGCTACGCTGCTGACGATATCGCGCATTGCAAAAGCCATGCTACCCAGATGCACCGGAATATGTGCCGCCTGAGCCAATAACCCTCCCCGGTGATCAAACAGGGCGCAAGAGAAATCCAGACGGTCCTTAATGTTTGGTGAGAATGCTGCCTGTCGAAGCACAATGCCCATTTCCTGACAAATTGCCTCAACACGCTTGATAAAAATCGCCAGCTCGATGCCGGTCACGATTTACTCCAACCCGCCAAGTGTGATTTCCAGGGGTCTACCCCAGTAATTAAACAATGGGCGTTTCTTCTCAATGCCGTAGCCCTGTGCAAAATCGACGCCGATCTCGCGAAGAATTTCCAAAACCTCATCGTCTTCCGCGTATTCAGCTATGGTCTTTTTACCCATGAAGTGTCCGCTATCGTTGATCGATTTTACGACCGCATAGTCGCTTGGGTTTGACTTGATATCTTTTACGAAAATTCCGTCAATCTTCAAATAATCTACCGGAAGCGTTCGCAAGTAAGAGTAGGACGACAAGCCCGTCCCAAAGTCGTCGAGGGAAAACTCTACGCCAATAATCTTGAGCTTCTGCATAAATTCGACGACATCATCAAGGCTACCTACTGCCGATGTTTCCGTAATCTCAAAACAGATACGCGACGTCGGTAAGCGAGTTTCATTGAACTGCTCCAGCACAAACTCCATAAAACCTTTTTCCGTCAGGCTGTTACCAGATACGTTGATCGAAAATGTACCTAGCTCATCTAACTTAAGAATATTTGCAGCGATGAATTCGAATGAGTTCTTGATGACCCAACGATCAATCGCTCCCATACGATTGTAGGTCTCGGCCGCAATAATGAAATCCTGCGGCGGCATGGGAGTGCCATCCTCGTCGAGCACAGTCAGCAGGATCTCGTAGTGTAGGTGGTTTTCACTTTCTTCATCCATAGGAGAGATCTTCTGACAATTGAGTTCAAATCGGTCTTCCTCAAGAGCCTTATCAATTTGCGATACGAACTCCATCACGTCCTTTCGATGTTCCATTTCACTGTCGTCTGCAGTGTACTGCTGAATCCGGTCACGACCCGCATCCTTGGCGGCAATGCACGCTGCGTCCGCCCTCTGCATAATGTCCGCAACTTCCTCGATATTCTCATCTACCAGCAGCCCCCCCGCAGCTTGCGGTAAGAGAAAACTGCTCTGACTCCCAGGTGAATCGGAAGTTCTTAACTGCCTCGCAGATATTTTTTAATACCGCCTCACCCGCATCACTGTCGGAGTTGGATATCAAAACACCATATTCGTGACCACCCAACCGAGAGAGCGTGACGGCGCTGTCGATAATTTTCGTCAGCTCTTCACTCATCTCGATCAGCAACTGGTCACCCGCGTCGTGGCCACCCGTGTTATTGATTACCTTAAACTGATCGAGATCAAAATACGCCGCCACGTGAGTATTATGGTTTCGCTTGGCATCATCCAGTGCAACTTCAAGCTCTCTCTCGAATTCTTTACGGTTAACGAGTCCTGTCAGTTCATCATGAGTCGCCTGATGGGTCAGGTCATTATGCATCCTCTGCAGCATGGCATGGCTGGCGCGGTCCGTCAGGGGAATATCAGATTCCTCCAGAATCCGAGCTGTTCCGTCCGCTAACATCGTGGCTAGCTCTTCAACGGACAATTCGTGGGTCTTAACCCCTCTTCTGTTAACGAACACCAGTTGCGTGCTGTCTTCAGACACCCATGCAACGATTCCGATCTCTGGTGCCCCGGTCGCATCCAAAAACTCTACCCATTCTCCAACGTGCAGCAACATTGCTCGTTCACGGTACTTTGACCACTGTGCGTGGTCGGATTTTTCCAACAGAATCTTATGCCGAGTCGTTTCCTTGTCACCAACATCACCAAGCCCCAGGGTTTCGGCTACAGAATCCAGCTCCACCGTGGGTAACCCACTGGCGCCTTCTTCACTGGTGAGTATCTCTCGCAGAGAGTTGACTAGCTGGACTCGTTGTCCCGGCTCATAGGAAATCGAGTCAAGACCAGATTCGATATGGGATAACAGCTCTTCTGGCGGCATATAGTCCTCTGACTCGGTTGGATCTGCGCCCTCATCAAGATGCATAAGGAGCTGTTCCATAGCCTGCACATGCTTGCGCCAATCACCGCTATCCTCGCCCTGCCTCAAATGTGTATTAACCATCAGATTTCGCCATCCTGGCATCAGCAGCTTCATCAGAATTTCCGGAACCTCTTTTCCGGAAAGCCTGGAGTCCATCTCTGAGATCACTGCGCGCTGCGCATTTTGCAGTATTTGCTGTCCCTCACTCGCCTTTACGGTTCGTTGAACGTTACCAGTGAACGTTCTGTTCTGGCGCTCAACCAGTGGTTGTAGTTTTTCGTAGGCCTCGTTGGATATTTCAGGATTAGAGTCATAACCATCATTAATGTCATCGATAATCGAATCCACATGACGCTTAACGGACCCCGTTTCTGCACCTCCCAACTTTGCCAACTGGTTGATGACTTCCATCGACCGGTGAGGATTACTTTGACTGAGGAAATCACTTTGCTTGGTCGCAACCTTATCGAGCGTCAGTTCAAGCTGGCGTACCCAGTCTTTAACGCCTTCAGATAGCAAGTTGTCTCCCTCAATGGTATCGACCAGGCTCTCTACGACCTCGATGCTTTGCGCAGCTTCAGGGGCCAATCTGCGACGGCGCCCATCGACAATCGCGCCATCCATTATCTGCTCACGAACGGGAATTCGCCCCCCAACCTCGCGCCGACCAACCTGCAACTGCTGCAACAGGTCTTCAACCTCATTGAGGTCTACCAGACCCTGCTCATCATCATATTGCTCAGCATATTCGTCCTCCATCAGTTCCCGGACGGTTCCGTAAATATTGCTGATCGCCTCCCCTACATCTGTTGCTGGCTTTCTCTGAGTGACAGGTCGTCTGCGCTGACTTGCCCTTGCGCCGGATGGGTCAAGGGCGGGCGCCTGCTCTCCTCTGGGCTGTCCTCCTCCGCGTTCCTCTCTCCTGCGACGTAATTCTTCTTTTAGCTCGTCTTCAAGCGAGTCTAATTGTTGCTGCTCATCCGAGCCCTCCTCCTCAACTTCTTCCTCTAATTCCTCTTCTTCTATTTCCTCGACCTGGTCCTGTGTCGAATCCTCAATTTTCTCCGGCGTCGCCGATGTCACATAGTCCTCTTCAAGATCCGGGAACAAGCCGGAATCCTCCAGTAACTTGGTCGTGACGATATACAGTTTTCGAAACAACGGGATAACTTTCGATTCATAGCCCGTGTAAAACCTTCTGCCTGACCTCTTTAGTCAGCTCAACGGAACGCATCGCATTATCGAATGCATGGCAGAAGACAGAGATACCCAGGGGGTTTGCCTCATTGTGGCCCCAGGCATCGACCATGTGTCCCATTCGGTTCAGAATTTCGTCAAGGTACTTCTCATAAACTCGCTCGCTACGGGAAACAATATTGGTAACCCCCAGCCAGTCTTCGAACTCTTCCGTATTTACCAGGCTGAGCTTGACCCGCTTGTTCGCAGAAGCCGCCTTACGTTCTTCATTCGCTTTCTTACGTTCTTCAAGCAGCGTTTCCAAATCTCGAGGGTTATCGATCTGATCGATTACCTCCTTCATGTAGTCCTGGCTTACCTGCTTCTTGGCCTTCTCCAGACTGGACATCGCAGCAAAATATTCGCTTTGCTCAGCATTAGATTTGGCATCCTTGGCCAGCTCAAGTAATTCACTGTCCATATACTTGAATAGCGCAGAACTCATTTCAGGAATCGCTTTGAGTACTTCCTGACGAAGCCTTGCCACCATTCGCTGGGAATCTTCGGGTTTTATGCCACCGGTCAAAAAGGCCGATGTCGAAGACTTCTTAAGGGTAGCCCCACCTGCGGCCTGGCCCTTTGCCTGCCCGTCCGCTTTTGGGGTATCGGGCCTGGCAGGAACGCCCCCCGAGCTCTCCATAAGCGCATCGATGGCGTCTTCATCCATGCCGCTGGGAAATGCAATGCCGACACCCGAATCCATGACCCGTATGATCGTCCCTTCCAGACGAAAGTGTTGGTCTTTTCCTTTACCGGGTACGCTGAAGTGAATTCCTACTTTTTCACCCTGCTTGATTCCGGGCATGGCCCGCCTGATTCGGGCGGAGTCAGGCTCAACAAGCAACATCCCGCCAGCACAGAAATCCTGAATAGAACACACCCAGGACCGACCCACATTCGGGTGAACCAGCGCATTTAATTTGATGGCATATCTGGGACTGCGTCTTTTGTCTTCACCAGTGGCCATGAGTTTCTCTACATTCGCCTGTATGCATGAACTGTATCACAATGATGTCGCGTGATGGATCTTCCCAAAAGATGGGATATATACCAATAATAACAAAGTATTGGGAGAGACAACTATCCCGGGTTGCTTCTAACCGAAACTTATCTGAAAGCCTTCCTGGTCAGCGATAATGATCTTGTTGCGACCGGTCCTTTTGGCGTCGTACAAGACTCGATCCGCCCTTTCCATCGCAACGTGAATATCCTCATCTTTTCGATATTCTGTGATCCCCATCGACGCAGTGATTCTGTACGCTGGCTCGTTAGTGCTCACGACCAGGTCGCGCGTTTGTTCAGATAAACGTTCGTCGGCCATATGCGCCTCAGACTGGGAAGTACCAGCAAGAACCAGTACGAATTCCTCACCCCCCGATCCGGGCTACACAGTCAACTTCTCGCAAAACTGAATCGGCAATCTCGAAGAATCTTTTTAATACATGATCACCCGTACCATGACCAAACCGATCATTGACACGTTTAAAGAAATCGAGATCAACAAAACAGAGCGTGAACGTGTAGTCTCCTCGATCTGAGAGGACTTTCTGTTGTGTCAGAAAATCCATCATATAACGTCTGTTATACGCCCCGGTTAACTCGTCTCTTACGGCCAGCTCTTTAATCTTGTCCAAGGCATCACTGAGTTCTCTGTTTTGCCTAGCAGAATGTTCTCCATCATTGATATCTCGAAACGATGTAGCATCGGACCACAGACCAGGACCATCGCAAACGCGATCATCACCACAATCTCAGTGATGGTGGACAATGACTGAGCCTGACTGAGGACTGCCAGGGACATGAGATACAAGGCCAGACTATAGATCGCAAATACAATCTGTTCTTTACGATTTAGTCGATTGGCACCAATCACAACCATCGCTAACCCAAGCAACACCACAGCAGCTTTTAGATCAGTGACAAAGTGTGACGTCATGATGACCACAATCACTGCCCACAACATCTGGGCCAGGGACATATCCGGGTCTTCAAGTGTGAGATTCCACTCGACAGAAATCAGAGAAATGAGCACGAGAAAACCTGCGGCGGATAGTGACGCAAGACCAATAAACTCCATTATTGACAGCGTCATACTGCCAATGGATAACACAATCCAGCAAGCGATCAGGTGGACAAATATGCCAGCTGCAAGGGTCGCTACGCGGTAAATCCTTGCTTGTTGCTGGGCGATCGACTCTTCCATAAACGACAATCTTTGAGACCTGAGGACGGGATTTTAGTCGCGGTACGCCAAAGTATGTATACCGTTATGTAAAGAAGATGTAATGCTTATGTAACCCCTTTCTGCCGCATGACATAAGGAAGGACTATCGGGTTGTACGAACCCTTTGAACCGCCTCTAGCCAGCCTGAATACAGATTGTCGCTGCGCTCGACAGGCATCTCCACCACAAAACGCCGCTCCTGGCGCCATCTGGATGCCAGTTCGTCCAACGAGCTGAAAACACCAACCTGAAGGCCCGCTAAAAATGCGGCGCCAAGCGCGGTTGTCTCAACCACCTGGGGACGATCGACAGGTACCTGCGCAATATCCGCCAACTGCTGTGAAACCCAGTCATTTACGACCATGCCGCCATCCACTCGCATCACCTCAAGATTGACACCATCATTCTGCATCGCACCCAGCAAGTCACGGGTCTGGAAACAGACAGATTGCAACGTGGCTGTGACGAGATCTTCGCTGTTCGTATCCCTCGTTAACCCTATGATCGCTCCACGCGCATTCGCGTCCCAATAGGGCGCGCCCAGGCCCGTGAAAGCCGGCACCATATATACACCACGAGCATCCGGATGTGATTCTGCGATAGCGCGAGTTTCTGCGGCATCTTTAATCAATCCCAACCCATCGCGTAGCCATTGTACGGCGGCTCCCGCAATAAAAATGCTACCTTCGAGACCATATGTAACCTTTCCTGCAAGCCTGTACGCCACAGTCGTAAGCAATTTGTTCCCGGAACTCACTGGATCCGCACCCGTATTAACAATCGCAAAGCAACCTGTTCCATAGGTACTCTTGAGCATGCCCGGGGAAAAGCAGCACTGCCCTAAAAGCGCCGCTTGCTGGTCGCCGGCGATCCCGGTAATTGGAATCTCATCTCCAAACAAAGAAGTCGAACCAAATTCAGCACTGCAATCGTGCACTTCTGGCATCATCTCCAACGGGATATCAAACCTGGACAGTAACTCGCTATCCCATGTTTGCTCGTGAATGTTAAATAACATGGTACGAGAGGCGTTCGTCGCGTCTGTCTTGTGGGCTGCACCTTCGGTTAGTCGCCACAGTAGAAAGCAATCCACCGTTCCAAACAGCAAATCCCCTTTGCGTGCTCTATCACGAGCCCCTTCAACGTGATCCAGAATCCACTTTACTTTAGTTGAGGAAAAGTAAGGATCGAGCAGGAGCCCGGTTTTAGCCGTCACCGTTGATTCAAACCCCTCATTTCGAAGCTGGTCACAATACTCAGCCGTGCGACGGTCTTGCCAGACGATTGCGGGATAGATTGCTTCACCAGTCGTGCGATCCCAGACAACAGTGGTTTCACGCTGATTGGTTATCCCGATTGCAGCAACGCTGCCCGTCGTCGCCAATACCGCTTCTACCACTTTGGCGGTCGAGTCCCATATCTCCTCGGGGTCATGCTCGACCCAACCATCTTGCGGGAAAAACTGAGTAAACTCGTGTTGCTCCAATCCCAGGATTTCAAAGTCATCGCGGAACACAATGGCGCGGGAACTCGTGGTTCCCTGATCTATAGCTAGAATCTGCTCAGACAAATCTGCTCCTATGTTCGATGGTGTAATAGCTGGATATTATGCATGGATTTGTCATGCAGTGACTGGGAGAATGCGCAAATGATTGTGTATCCGCCACCAAAAAGGTTTCGACATAAAAACGGTTGGCGAAGAAGAAATACCAACGTGGTCCAGCTCACTCATCCAGTCTCACCACGTCTAACTCGGGTGCTCCGTACTTTCTGCAACCGTAATCAACTGCATTTACAACTGGGAGCATCCAAGGGCGCTACATTCCTTGAAATCGTCCAAAATAAAGCACCACCGGAATCTTACGCACTGACGAGCAATACAAATGGACTAACCCTTGACGCAGCAGATGACTCGGGCGTGTTTTATGGCCTGGGGACCCTGCAACAGATTCTGGATCAGTCAAAAACCCGCCTACAACACTTCGAAATCAAGGACGCCCCTGATTTCTCCAGGCGCGGCGTTATGTTGGATATAAGCCGTTGCAAGGTGCCAACCATAGCAACACTATTCGAGATTATCGATGCACTGGCGACGCTCAAGTTCAATCAGCTACAACTCTACGTCGAACACACGTTCACCTTCACCAATCACCCTGTGGTTTGGAGAAACGCCTCTGCGCTCACTCCCAGCCAAATGCTACAGCTCCAAAAATACTGCAGTGACCGATTCATCGAACTGATTCCGAGCCTCAATTCCTTTGGACACTTCGAACGCTGGCTGCGTCATCCCCCGTACCATAAGTTTGCGGAATGCCCGGACGGATTTGTGCATCCCCTGACAAACCAGAGCAAGTCATACGGTAGTACCCTCAAACCCAATCGACAAAGTCTTCAGCTGCTGGAAGAACTCTACGATGAGTACCTACCATTGTTCGACAGCCCTTACTTCAACGTTGGCGGTGATGAACCCTGGGAGTTAGGTCGTGGTTGGAGCGCACCCCTATGTAAGGAACAAGGGACGGAGGTGGTCTACCTGTCGTTCATGCAGAAAATAAATCGTCTCGTGAAAAAGCGTGGTCGAAAAACCATGTTCTGGGCGGACATCATTCTCCAACACCCAAAAGCACTGAACATGCTACCGAATGACCTGACCGCACTTATCTGGGGCTATGAAGCCAGTCATCCCTTTCGTAAAGAATGCGCTCAGCTTGCAGAAATAGGTGCGCCTTTTTATGTCTGTCCCGGCACATCCTCCTGGAATGGCATTACCGGGCGCTTTAGTAACGCCAAAAGAAACCTGAGCACCGCTGCTCGAAACGGGCTCAGCTTCGGTGCAGAAGGATACCTGGTGACAGACTGGGGCGATAATGGGCACCACCAGTACCTGCCCATAAGCTACCCTGGCTTTACGATCGGTGCCTGTCACGCCTGGAATCACAACGCGGCCGGGAATATTGACGTAGCGGATGCGATCCACCGAATCTGGACACCTGAGCACAAACAAGCCGCCAAAATGGTAGTTGAACTCGGGAAATTGCCCGAAATTTCGCCTGTCAGACTCAAAAATGCCAGTCTTTTTAATCACCTGCTGTTCTGGGACATGCAGGCTGAGACGCCTGTATCCAGGCAGATTACTGAGAAAAACATAGGAGACTGCCTCAAGCGACTAACTCAACTAAAAGAGGAAATCGAGGTCGCGCCCAATGCCCTAATCTATCGTGAATTGACCAATGCCCTTGATATGGGCATCCATAGTCTGGAAAGGCTTTCCCTCTTTAGAGGCTATGACAAAAGCACTGACCAGGCCCGCAAACACATAAGAAACATCATCGACCAGCACCGATTACTGTGGAGGGCTCGAAATCGAACTGGCGGGTTGGCAGAGAGCATTTCACACCTCGCAAAGGCTGAAAAATCACTTTAAAAACAGGGTTTTCGGCTTTATCTGGAACGTCAAAAGGTGCACAATAGCGGCCCTTAAAAAGGCATTAAATACATTTTTTATCGGAGACACAGAATGCGCGATGTTGTGGTAGTTGATAGTGTGAGGACGGGACTTGCGAAGTCCCATAGAGGGACGTTTAACCTAACCCGGCCAGACGACATGGTCGCGCATTGTATTAATGCGCTACTGGATCGAAACTCCCAGGTAGATCCCGTTGAAGTAGAAGACGTCATCGTTGGGTGTGCAGGGCAAACCGGTGAACAAGGTGGCAACCTGGCTCGACTGGCGGTCGTGCTGTCGAAATTACCAATCACCACCGCAGGTTCTACCATTAGTCGTGCCTGTTCATCAGGCTTGAACTCCATCGCATTTGCTGCGAATCAAATCGCAAGTGGCTGCAGTGAAATCATGATCGCAGGCGGCGTTGAATCAATCACTGCTGGTGCTCGTGGTACACCAGGCAAATCGGATATACATCCAACAATTCGTGACGTATCACCAGATATTTTCATGGCCATGGGTAACACCGCGGAAGTGGTTGCTCGTCGCTATAACCTGACACGCGAATATCAGGACGAATTCGCCTACGAAAGTCAGAAACGAACCGCAGCGGCTCAGCAAGCGGGCCTATTCGACGATGAGATCGCTCCGATGAGCGTTAAGTGGCAAAAGGTCGTTGACAAAGAAACTGGCGAAACGGAAATCGTCGACGGTGTATGCGCCAGTGACGAATGTAATCGACCTGAAACTACCCTTGAAGGGCTGGGTAAGCTGCCACCAGCGTTTGAAGAAAACGGTACTGTTACCGCGGGTAATGCATCTCAGCTTTCAGACGGCGCGTCTATGACGTTACTGATGAGCGAAGAACGTGCTGTACAGCTTGGACTGACGCCAAAAGCGTACTTCCGTGGCTGGTTCGTCGCCGGTTGTGAGCCGGATGAAATGGGTATTGGCCCCGTATTTGCCATTCCCAAGTTGCTGCAAAACAAAGGTCTGACGATAAATGACATCGACCTTGTTGAGTTGAACGAAGCTTTTGCATCTCAGTGTGTTTACTGTCGAGATACGCTCGAGATTGATCCTGAGATCTACAACGTTAACGGTGGTTCGATTTCAATTGGCCATCCGTTCGGTATGACTGGATCTCGTCTGACGGGTCACATCGTTCGTGAACTTGAACGTCGTGAGAAGAAATACGGCATCGTGAGTATGTGTATCGGTGGCGGTATGGGTGCAGCTGGATTGTTCGAGCGCTGCTAACCCTAACACCTACGAGTGTTATGAAAAGGGGCCGCTTCGGCCCCTTTTTTGTGTCTGTTCGATTTAGAGCTCGAGGGTTAGCGGGGTGCTCTTTTGCCGCAGCTGCGTTTCGGCCCTCCGGCCTCCCCTCGCTCTCTACGAAGCCTGTAGTCTCCTCCGTTCGCTCGGCTCACGCATTTATGATGCCGCAAAAGGCACCCCGCTAACCCTCAAACGTAGATTTTGGACCGAGTTTGCGATGCTTGGCAGTATGAAATTTACTTCGAGGCAGCTGATGGGGAGTGGTCCAGGGAACCAAACATAGCCCCCAGTAATCCGCGAAATGGATTCAATACTGCAAAGTATCGCTAACTCGCTCTCGAATATGCGTAGGAGCGTTGGCGGCACCTGTTCTGAGGCAGCATCATTGCGTGAGCCGAGCGAACGGAGGAGACTACAGGCTTCGTAGAGA